>PHBQ01000029.1 GCA_002841975.1 Candidatus Cloacimonetes bacterium HGW-Cloacimonetes-1 | reverse complement strand
GGATCTTCCCGATCAATGGTGAGGACTATGAAGACCTCGTGGTTGCGATGTCCAAACTCAAACTCAATGATGCCTCCCTGGTCTATGAAAAAGAAAGCTCTGCTGCTTTGGGTTATGGCTTTCGTTGCGGATTTTTGGGGATGCTTCATCTGGAGATCGTGAAGGAACGGCTCTATCGCGAGTATAATATTCCCATTTTGGCGACTACTCCCAGCGTACGCTTTAATATCAATAAAAAAGACGGAACCACGATTGTGGTTTACAATCCCATAGATTTTCCGGATCCTACCGTAATAGACTCTATTTATGAGCCGATTATGGATACCGAGATCATAGTTCCCACAGACTATATCGGAAACATCATGAAGCTGGCACAAGATCGTCGCGGTATCCAAAAAGACATTCAGTATATTGACGAAAAACGGGTAGCGCTGCACTATGAACTGCCGCTGATAGAGATCATCTTTGATTTTTACGACAAGCTCAAAACTGTGAGCCGCGGTTATGCGTCTCTGGATTATCATTTCCGGGAAAACCGGATCTCAAATGTCTCCAAAGTGGATATCATGATCAATGGCGAAAAGGTCGATGCCATGTCCTTTATCTGTCATCACGACAAGGCCTATGCATGGGGCAAGAGTGTGACCGATACGCTGGCGGAGGTAATCCCCAGACATTTGTTCAAGATCGCACTACAGGCCTGTATTGGCGGCAAGATCATTGCCCGCAGCACTGTCAATGCCATGCGAAAAGACGTGTTGGCAAAGTGCTATGGTGGCGACGTATCCCGTAAACGCAAGCTGCTGGACAAACAAAAAGAAGGCAAGAAAAAGATGAAGGAAATCGGATCTGTTGCCGTTCCGCAGGAAGCCTTCCTGGCAGTTTTGAAAGCGGATCGCGATTAGATAATATGCGGTTACGCTTTGCTATCGCCATCTTGCTGACTGCTGTGGCAGTGTGGGCAAATGCGGTGACTGCAAAGCTGAATAGAATCGAAATTCTCAGCGAGATCAATACCGATTCCGAAGCCTTGGTTTTGGCTAGTGGACTGAAGCCCGGCATAGATTTTGAGAGTGGACGGGTTACGGAGGCTATAGCTCTGATGCAGGCCCGTCTGCAGAGCGAAGGACACTACTTTATCCGGATCCCCTATCCGGATTTACTGCCTCAGGAAGATGGCAGCATCGTCGTTGTCTTTCATATTTCCGAAGTCATGGAAGCCAGGATCAAAAGTGTCGATTTTGTGGGAAACCGCTATTTATCCACCGCCAAGCTGCGGCAATTGCTGGTCCTCTCTCCGGAACCGGATTTGGCGATATCGGCACTGCCGAAGCTCCAGCAGCAGATCCTCAATATCTATCTCAATCGTTCTTATTTGTTTGCCCGGGTGGAGCTCGATTCGCTCTTGCAGGATGAAGGCTTGAGGGCTGTGATCCGCATTACCGAGGGTAAACCGCTTGCCATCCGCAACTATATCGTACAGGGCAATAAAACCACCAAAGAGAGCACCATTTTAAATCTGTCCGGCATCAATCGTGCCCGCTATATCACCCCCAATGTACTGCAGCAGGCAGAACAAAACATCTTGCGCAAGACCTATATCAAAACGTGCAATATTGTGCCTGTGGACGATCAGAATCTCTTGATCCGTATCACCGAAGGGAACATGACTTATCTGGAGGGAGTGGTCGGCTTGACGGAGCAACAAAGCGGTAAGCGGGATTTTAGCGGAATGCTGCGCCTACGTTTCCTCAATTTGTGGGGAACGGATCGGTCTTTGAAGCTATATTGGCGTCAGCTGCCGACTCAGAGCGGGGAATTGGAGTTTAGCTATCATGAGTCCGGCTCTGTACATTATCCGGTGGCAGGCGATATTAGCCTCTATCGTGCTACCCAAGACTCTACCTGGATCAAATCCAGTACCACTGCCGAGATTTATTATTACCTGCTCTATCAACGCTATGGAGTAGAATTGGCACTGGAGCAGATTCGTCCGGGATCCCGACGTCCGATCATCATCAGCCGCATGGACAACAAGATCTTGGGCGTGTTTTGGAGCTATCAGCGGAGCGATCATAGCAGCAACCCCTCCCGAGGCTGGGATGCGGATGCCAGATATCGCTTTATCTTTAGTGATGATGCCGTAGGTAAACCTCAAAAAACAGCCATTGAAACCAATCTTCAAGCCTATGTACCCTTGTCTTTGAGTTTAGTGGGTGCAGTGGGTTTTCATCTGCGCAATTTGAATGACTCTGGGGCCGAAGTTTATGAGCAGTATTCGATGGGTGGATACAATTCACTCCGGGGCTATCGAGAAGATGAGATCCGCAGCTGGAGATTGGGGTGGATGTCCTATGAACTTCGCTATCGCATGAGCCCGGAATCTCGCACCTATATCTTCTGTGATAATGGCTTCTTTGCAAATGCGAAAAACAATACAAAATACGACTTATTTGGGGTAGGATTGGGAATTAAGGTAAAAACTAAACTGGGAATACTGGGAATTGAGTATGGACTTGGATATCGCGATAGACGCTTTATGGATGTGGGTTCAGGCATGATTCATGCGGGTATAGACTCCTCGTTTTAAAGATTTTCCTTGCCAAATAATTCGCTTATATTTACTGTCTCCAAATCAACGTACGATTATAGATGTGAGTAAGGACTGTGAGAAGTTTAGGTTACGCGATTTAATGTGTTTCCGGAAGCTTCGAATACAATACTTGGTGAGCTTTTACTTGCCTTTGATTTATGTCTATATCAAATCCGAAACACCCAGAAAATGGGGTTTCTTATGGAGGAATAATGAAGAAAATTCTTTTAATCTCTTTGATCGCTATGATGTTGCTGAGCATGGTCGCATTTGCTGGTTGCAAGCCTAAAGCTGAACAACCTGCTACTGACGAAATGGCTCCAATGGAAGAAGCTGCCCCAGTAGTTGATACTACTGTTGTAGTAACTCCTGAAGCCACACCAGCTCCTGCTACAAAATAAGCAGAAAACAAAACAAGACTGAAACTTTAAATAGCACAGTCCTTTAAAAAACGGGTATCATTCAGACACCCGTTTTTTTTTGTCCAAAATCTCGCGGCAGGTTTTCTGTAGGGTATTGATTGTATAAGGTTTATGCAGAAAGTCGTATCCGTTGTCGATGGCTCGCTTGATCTGAGGTTTATCTTCGGTATAACCGCTGGATAACAGGAATAGAGAGTCTGGGTGGATTTCGCGGAGGTATTCGACCAGGTCGACACCACTGCCATCCGGGAGCACGATATCAATCAAATAGAGGTCATGGGCACCATGATTTGCCATTTCGATAGCCTCTTGGACACACGTAGCAGTTTCGACGACGTATCCATGCATGGCAAGCACTTGGGATGCCAGATCCAGGACCATGGCATCGTCTTCTACGATTAGAATACTCTCATTGTGCATAGCGCTCAGGGCTTGCTGTTCTGCCAAGATGCGGAGGCTGGCATTTTGTTTTTCTGCCGCCGGGAGGAATATCTCGAAGACAGTCCCTACATTGATCTCGCTATTTACAGTGACGATTCCCTGATGTTGGCGCACGATGCTGTAGACTGTGGCGAGTCCCAGTCCGCTGCCTTTTCCAGCCTTCTTGGTAGTAAAAAATGGATCGAAGATGTGTTCCAGATTATCGGCATCAATCCCCAAACCACTGTCACTGAAGTGGATTTTCACATACTTGCCGGCCTTGGTAAGACTCAGTTGCATCACATCAGTCTCGGTCAGCATGCAGTCTGTGGTCGTGATATTGATTATGCCTCCCAAAGGCATAGCATCTCTGCCATTTACAGTGAGGTTGAGGAAGATCTGCTCAATCTGGCTTTCATCGGCGTTAATGCACCATTTATTGCCTTCACAATTGAGATTGATCTGAATGTCTTCACCTACCATACGTGAAAGTATTTTCTCCAGACTTGTCAGGGTCTTGTGGAGATGAAACACGCTGAACTCACTCTCTTGTTTGCGGCTGAAGATCAGCAATTGACGCGTCAAAGCAGAGGCTTTTTGACCACTGGTCAGGATTACATCCAAGCTGCGGATGAGGTTCTCGTTGTCACCTGCTTTCACGGCCTGGATCTCGCAGTGACCTATGATCACCTGGAGGATGTTGTTAAAGTCGTGAGCGATGCCACTGGCGAGGCGACCGACGTTCTCAAAGCGTTTGGACTGCATCATGGCTTGAGCCAGTTCATATTGCTCGCTACAATTTTCCACGCTTTCCAAGATGCCGATAGTTTGTTGATCCTTAGAGTAGATGGGACTAAAGGTAAATTTGAGCTGGATCCAACGATGCCTGATCGAAAAAGTCAGCACAGTCTCATAGGGCTCGTCTTGCTGCAATACCATATCTTTCATATTTTGCAGCTCGGATTTGAGGTTAAAAGATGATGGCTTAACGTGCTCCGAAACCTGATGCAAGATCGATAGTTTCTTCGGCATGAGCTCCGGTAGCCAAGAGTACACAGCGTTGTTCTGATAAGCCAGATTTAGCTTGCCGTCCAGGATACTGATTCCCAAGGGCAGTTTATCAAACAGAGCAGTGTCAATCGACTGGATGTAGTTCTGGATGGAGGAATCCATATTAATCTCCATTATATTAGCTTTCTTTCATATAAAGTGATAGTGACTCGATAGGGCTTTTCACCCGGTTTCAAAGACCGATTTAAGGAATCGATCAGTTTGGTGCGTACTTGATTAGATAGAGGCTTGAGCTTTGCTATGAACAGAGTACTGGCGATTTCACCACCATCTTTATCATACACTTTTGCCAAAAGCCGGATTTCTTGAGGTTCCTTCTGGAGGTTTTTAATGGTATAAATAACGTTTATATACTGATCTGAGTAATCGGCAATAGCAATATCGGAAATGATTATAGTCTCGCGCACCTGCTTTTGAGTACAATTGTGAACAAGGACTCCAATCACCACAGAGATCAAGACCAAGACTATCCAGTTGTACTTCAACGGATACTTTTTGGGAAATTCAAGGCGTTCGATTTTTGGCATTATATTACTCCCTGTTCTTTGCTAAGATATTAAACGTCTACACCACGTAATGGACTATTCTGGCAAGTAAAATCTCGAATATTCTGAGTCGATGTTCGGATCAAACCATCAATTTAGATAACCATGTCCAATCTTGACTAACTCCGTTCAAAGCTGCGATCAAGCTGGTTTGGCAGCTCAATCGCAACTTGAAACTATACTACAACCCCGTGCGCTAAGCGGGGATGATAGTAGCTATTTACTACTGAATAGTAGGTTTTGGTTAATGAATAGTTATAGTCGATACTCCGGTTCCGCTGTGCATAGAGTCATAATCATCTGCATTGCCTTTGGCAAAAATCAGACTGTATGAATTTCCTATCACCATGGCTTTGTCTTTGGCATCTCCAGAGTTCAACGGAATAATAAATTCCAGCGTAGTGATCCCACCGCTTTCATCGGAGGCTAACAATGTGATATCAGAGGTTCCACCCAATGCTACGTCAGCTTCATGAGAGCTTTGCGAAGTGCCCCAGTCATCACGAATGGATCCGACTCCACCATTGACATAACCAATAATGTAATTGGCATCTTTCATGCGGGATGAGGGGTCAAACCCGACCGATAGCCAACCGGGGGTATTTGCGCTGAGAATGCACTGCAGATCGTTACCTACGGTTTTGTAGCGGAGGTTTACACCGCCACCGCTTCTGGAATAATAGCCTTGTGCATCAGGAGTCTCATCGGTTGGAGCCAAGATTTCGTCTTTGACTGTGTTGCATCCAACGAGCATGAGCATTAGTAAAAGAAGGATTACACTGATGTATTTCATCTTGATACTCCTTTAGAATCTTCTTTGCAGGTTAAATCCGAATTTGACATTTGCCATCGGATTCGAGTTTGGGCTATTGGTACCCATACTTAGGTGTCTGGTATCCATTCCTTCGCCATTACTGAGCGTAAACATAAATTGATGCCCGTAAGTATCAAACTTGGCACCCAGAACTACTACATCATCCTCTCCCAGATAGAGACGAGTGTCATAATTTGCACTCGTGCGGTCTATAACCGGATAGTATTCACCTATGATACTGGCTTTGTCCGTGAGCTTGATACTAAGGCCCAGCCCATTGATCAGCCTTTGGTAATATGCATCATAACCGATGTTTAGGTTCAGGGTGAGGCGATCGTAAAGTGGTTTGTTTTGAGCAGAAATCAGGAGCATCATATTTGACCGACGGTCAGCTTGGCTCGGTTCATCAAAGCTGAAGTACTGTAAATCTACTTGGGCACGTACGATGAAATCCTTGGGCGCGGGACGGTAAGATATCCCAGCATAGAATTCATTCTTCGCAGTCAATTTACCGATATTTGCCTCGAGGCCATACCGGAAGTTTTGACGATAGGAAACCCCAACATTAGCACCACTATTGAGCCCAAAGAAGGTATCACCCACGTTATTGTCCACCGCCCCGTAAAAGCGGTGGTTGAGAGTAAACTCCCCCTCCATGTCTTCCAGAGCGGTAGGAGTCGCAAGATTGGGACTACTGTCCTGGTAGGCCCAGAGCATTCCTGTGCCTGCCATTAGCAGCAAAACTAAAACGCTTATTAGATGTTTCATATCCCCTCACTGATTCATTTTACGTCGATGACTATGGATTTTTTACCGCCTTTGTTACAGTCTGTGACTACAGTAATCTTGTCACCGACTTTAGCATCGACGATTTTGTAGTAAACAGTGCCACCAGCGATAGAGTCTTGTTTACCCATCTTTTGATTGATGATTTCCTTTTTGTTCAAGAGGATTTTGACATCAAAGATAAAGTGCTCACCCCCATCTTTTACTTTGTGGTCGTAGGTTATTACAAGAGATCCCTTGGAAAGATCAAATGTTGGTTTGACATCTGAAGCAGGGTGTGCAAAGATCACAGCTATCGTAGAAAGCATGATCAGGATTGCGAATAACTTGTTAAGTTTCATGTTTTTATCTCCTTTCTTTTGGTGTTAAAATAGTCCACTGATATTGCCATCGTGCTCGACATCGATGATTTCGGCAGATGGATGTTTGGGTAGTCCCGGCATTCTCATGATATCGCCGGTAATGGGAACCAAGAACCCGGCTCCGGAGGCGATCAGTATTTCACGAACAGTGACCAGGAAATCCTTGGGGCGTCCCAGAAGTTCCGGATTGTCTGATAAGGATTTTTGAGTTTTGGCTATGCAGATTGGCAGCTTATCAAACCCGTATTTCTTGATTTTCTTGAGATCGGTTTTTGCGACATTAGTATAGTCCACATTTTGGGCACCATAGATCTGGGAAGCTACTGTGAAGATCTTGTCCTCGACGGAGCTGTTCCAATCATAGAGCCCGCGGTATTGGCAGACGTCCTGATCTACCATGTCTATTACTTTTTGGGCTAATTCGAGACCACCTGCACCGCCTTTGGCGTGATACTCGACCACCGAAGCATGGAACCCGCTGGAGTGTACAAAGTCCACAACGATCTGGATCTCTTCCTCGGTATCTGTGGGGAAACGGTTGATGGCAACAATGGATTTCATGCCAAATTTATTGATGTTTTCCAAGTGTTTAGCCAGATTGGGCAAGCCATCCGTAACAGCCTGAGGATTGGGGACGCCGATTTCCTTGAGCTTTGCTCCGCCATGCATCTTGAGGGCACGCACCGTAGCCACCAGCACTACCGCATTGGTACAGAAACCACCGTATTTACATACGAGATCAAAGAACTTTTCAGCTCCCAAGTCAAAGCCAAAACCTGCTTCGGTCACAACATAGTCGCTGAGTCTCAAAGCTGTTTTGGTGGCAATTATGCTATTAGCGCCTTGGGCGATATTGGCAAATGGACCTCCATGCACAAAGGCCGGAGTTCCTTCGGTAGTCTGCACCAGATTGGGTTTGATGGCATCTTTGAGTAATGATGCCACGGCACCTTCGAAACCGAGCTGTTTTACCTGTACAGGAGCGCCACGACGTGTAAAGCCGACGGTGATATTGCCTATCCGCTCTTTGACTTCATCCATGTTATTTGAAAGACATATTATAGCCATGATTTCCGATGCCGGCGTAATATCAAAGCCATCCTCCCTCGGGAATCCCTGTGTGCGTCCGCCTAAGCCGATTACGATATCGCGGAGCATTCGGTCATTGACATCGACAACACGTTTCCAGGTAATACGGCGAGGATCTATATCGAGTTCATTGTCGTAATAGATATGATTGTCGATCAGGGCGGCAAGGGTGTTATTTGCAGCCGTGACGGCATGAAAATCCCCGGTAAAGTGGAGATTGATATCTTCCATAGGTAAGACCTGGGACCATCCGCCTCCTGCCGCACCGCCTTTGATCCCAAAGACCGGCCCTAATGAAGGCTCACGAAGTGCCACAATAGACTTTTTACCCAGTTGATTGAGCGCTTGCGAAAGACCGATGGCCATCGTAGTTTTGCCTTCTCCGGCAGGGGTGGGAGTAATGGCGGAGACCAGGATCAGTTTTCCAAAGGGATTGTCTTCAATACGTTTGAGAGCGGTATATCTTACCTTGGCTTTGTAGTCGCCATATAGATCAACGTCGGTTTTCTCTAGTCCGAGAGATTCAGCTATCTCATGTATGTGCTTCAATTTTGTCTGTTGAGCAATATCCAGATCTGAAATCATGTCTCCTCCTTTTTGTGAGATATACCCAAATTCTAATCGGGATACAATAAAAAACAATAAAAAAGCCCCCACTAGAAGTAGCGGGGGCAGATTTGTTTTATGATGGCCTGGAACACTCCAAAAGAGTGTGCAGACCGCCTTTAGATTATTTCATGAGGATCATTTTCTTGGTCGAGCTGTAGGTTCCGGTTTTCATCTTATAGAAATAAACGCCGGATGTTACATTGCGACCGTTGTTGTCTTTACCATTCCAGACAACGCTATGGTTGCCGGCAACCTTGGTTTCGGAAACCAAAGTCTTCACGGACTGACCTTTCACGTTATAGATTTCAATGGTTACAGGGGCTGCTTCCTTCACGCTGAAGCTGATAGTAGTCTCAGGATTGAAGGGGTTAGGATAGTTTCCACCGAGGGCTGTAACTATTGTGGGAACGCCAGTGTCGCCATTGGCTACAATATTTCCACCATTGCTATGCACGCTGAAATCATCCACGTAGAAGATAAAGGCATCATTTGATACGCAGCGAATACCGATCCATACATTCTGTCCGTCGTATGCGGAAAGATCATAGGCGAATTCTGTCCAGCCCAAAGGAGCTTCGACATATTCGGGACCGGATACATACTGGAAGCCGGCAGGAATAGTGGTTGGGAGTGTTGAAACACCCACGCGGAATCTTTCCAAACCGTATGCGGCAGTATGAGATTTTGCGTAGAAACGAATGGCTGAGCCTGTGCCCAGATGAATTCTGGGTGCAATCACCCAATCGTTGTTTGGTGGAACTGTAGCTGCAAAGGAAGCAAGCATTTTGGCTCCGCCATGTGTGGTGAGGGTTGTAAGAGGAGGAGTAGTCATACTGGGGTTGAAGACGATATACGCCATCGGTGCCTCAGAATTCGGGAAGGTCACGTCGGTGATGCCATATGTGATGGACAGATCGACGTCTCTTACAGACCAGGGAGCAAATGCCAATGCGAAGTCGGCATGATTCTCAAAGCCATCGGCAAAGATGGTTTCAGCATACTCAACATTCACAACAGCTTCGATAGTAGCGGGAGCAGACACACCATTGGTATGAACAGCAGATACACCATAGGTATAGGTGCCGTTTGGCAGGTCCATATCAGTGTATGTCACTACTGCAGGATCGTTGATGGTAGAAATAAGAGTGCCATCGCGGAATACTCTGAATCCGGTTACTGCACGTTGTGGATTTTTGGATTTGGCGATCGGAGCTAATGCCAAGACGCCGTTACTTACAAACTCGGAATAGTCTTGCACTACGATAGGTAGAGGAGCGTTCTTAGCTACGACACCTTCCTGTGCAAAGGCTTTGATACTCCAGTTATAGTTCAATGTGGCTGCCAAAGCTGTGAGAGGCTGCCAAGCACCGTTGAAATAGATCATGTTACCCTTTCCGCCTACGGCAGGACCGGCATCACAACCACCGGGGTATCCACCCTGGGTATTGATATTGTAACCAAACCACAGTTCTCCGTTAGCAGGGATCGCAACCGGTGTATTGAGGAATACTAAGTTCCATTCACCGATAGTAGGTGTAGTGACGACTTGTGAGGTCACCAAAGTTCCGGCACTGGTAGCAGAGCCACCGGTCCATACTTTGACTGTATAAATGCAATTCTCATAAGCCGGTAAGAACTTCATTTGCGTAATTGTCTTCCCCTGGTAGGGAGTCAAATCGGCAACGGCAAAACGATGAGCAACATCGAAATTTGCCACAGCGTTGGTACCGACAGAGTTTGCAGAATCATCGCTGACAATCCAAGACATCCAACTGCCTTGGACAGGGCCTTCAGGGCTGGTCCAACCTATTGTTACATCGTTACCTGTTACGGATGCTGTAAGGTCTACAGGCGGAGCAATAACCGGTGTCACTGTCGCATTTACGGGACCGGCAGGAACAGATTCGCCGGCAGTATATGTAGCTGTGACTGTATAGCTATATGTTGCAGGAGCAAGATTGACGTCGTCAAACATCAATGTTGCAGCACCGTTGATGGTGGAAATTAAAGCGCCATCACGGTAGACTTTGTAGCCCAAGAGGTCACGAGTACCATTGCTGATGGTGACTGGATTGGGAGCTACAAGGCTTCTGCTGAAGGTAGGAGCAGTCTGAACTGCGACAACCGGCTCGAAAGCCATGGCGGCAGGGGCTGCAACCGAGAAATCATCCACGAGCAGGATGAAAGCATCGTTGGAAAGGCATTGGATGCCAATCTTGACGCTCTGACCCTGGTAAGCGGCCAAAGAATAAGTGTATTGCGTCCAGACAATAGGAGCCGAAATATATGTAGCACCGGAGATGATTGTGAAGTTCGCAGGAGCTGTTCCGGTTGTGGAAACACCAACTTTGAATCTCTCTAAACCATAATCGGCTACATATGATCTGGCCCAGAACTTCAATTCGTTGACGGCTGCTGTCACGTTGATAGCAGGTGAGATCAACCAATCGTTGTTGGGAGGAGTGGTTGCTGCAAAGCAAGCAGCGTATTTGGCACCGGAGTGCGTTTCAGCACCGGTTACCGCAGGAGTGGTAGCAGTCGGATTGAACACTATGAAAGACATAGCGGTTCCGCTGTTCGGGAATGTGATCCCGGTGAAACCATAAGTAGTAGATTGGTCGACATCGACATTGGTCCAGGGAGCAAAAGTCGTGGCGAAATTGGCATAGCTTTCAAAGCCGTCAGAGAATCCGGCAGGTGGAGGTGGTTCTTCACCCGGAGCTTCCCAAGTCAAATGCACTGTAGAAGCTTCTACAGCTGCTGCGAGATTGGTGGGAGGATCCCATGATTCGGTGATATTTTCGATGCTAAAGTCATCAACATAGATGTAGTCCATATTCATGGCACTAAAGCCGTGGAAGCCTAAGTAGACAGTCTGTGCATCTACAGTATTAAACAAATACTGGAAAGGCAGGTATGTAGTACTTGTGATATTGGTATTTGAGAATATTTCCTGAGTCAAGGCTGCTGGATTAGCAGCTGTTCCCATCATCAGAGCAAGCTTTTCAGGACGAGTGGCATTGCCGGCACGATATTTGAAACTGATGCGATAGGTAGCGTCTGCCATCAGTTGAATCGGAGGGGTTAACATCCAGTCGTCCATTGCTGCGGTGGCACTGTAGCGAATACGTGCAGCATTGGGAGCGGAACTGGCGTTGGAGGCGATTGTGCCCCATGTGTAGGTATCACCATTGGTATTGATAGTGGTCCAACCCAAAGGTAAGTTCGGGATGGTAACTGTATCAAAATTTTGTGTATAGGGGAAAGTAGTAATAGTAGGATCTGCCATGGTGGTAAACTGCCACACAGGGCAGTCTATAGCGTCGCCATTGGTGTTGTATGGCACTATCTGCCAATAGTATGTGGTGTTGTAAGCAAGGGGGTCTGCAGGGTCATACAAGTCCGCAATCTGGCTGGTGCCATTCACCATATTGGTGGGAGGATTATTTGTTCCCATAAACACTTTATACGCGTCAACAACTCCACCACCGGAGACCCATGACAGGTTTGTCATGATGTTGGCATTGATGGCATTGTTTGCAGGCATAGGGTTCTGAGCGGCCAAGGGTGGGGTTCCGGTTACAGGCGGTGCCCATGTATAAGTTAAGCCTGTGGCTGGAAATACGGTGGCACTGATCCTGCAAGTAGCAGTCACAACTGTTCCCGCTGTAGTAGCTGCCCAGTCTGTAATAGTGGTTCTATTGTTATAATCGTCGATACTGGCTCCACGCAGACCCACTTGCAGGGTTTGAGCGGTTGAAACGGTTACGGCATTGATTGTTCCATAAGCCAATTTGACTTTGTTACCGGCTTCAGTAAGCATGATCTGGAAAGTCCAGTCGTCATTTGTTGCAGTAGTCGGGTAACGACGAAAATGCTTCCATTGCACCGTGAAAACACGGTTGGGAGCTGTTCCGGAAGTCAAAGTCATGATCTCACCGTCAGCTCTGCTGATGATGTCACGATTCATGATTGCTATTACATTGTTTGTACCGGTAGCGGCACTAAGTGCAAGGTATGAACTGGCGACAGTAGGACCCATGGCAATAAAGCCATTGGTATTGATACTGACTTCAGTCCAGCTTTGCCCATTATAACTAAAGGGAAAACCGATTGGGACTGCCATGAAACTTTCGTTATCATTGGCAGATGTTCCGTGGATTGTTCCTCCGCTGATTTCAGCAAAAGCTACGTTTGAAGCTGTAAACGAGTATTCATTTACTGTGGCCCAACCGGCAACTGATGCCAAAACAAAAGTCAACAGAAGGAGCAGTTTGAATAGATTGTTACGCATAACATCTCCTTGGTTTGATTTGTTTGAATTTATAATCATTAATATATGGAATTCAAAATCAGAAATCCACTCTCCCATTCACATAAACAAAGCTTATTATTATGTCAAGCAATTTGTACGCACCTACTTTTATAAGCTGGTTTTATTGCTGAACAGGCTATAAAAGTTCATGGGGAAACAATCCACAAAGCATTCAATAAGGAGTAAACTTCAAGATCGGTAACAACAGTAAAAGCGTTCAGAAAAACGTTGACAGATCACCAAGGTATGGAATGTTGAAATATATAGCTTAATAGTTGTTCCGATTATACTGAAAGTGTCTTGATCAAGGGAACAGCTAACATTCGGTTTTATAAGTCAGGGAGGTATCATGACTGGTCATGTAAAAACGTTCATACTTAGAAGTATTCAAATTATGTTCATGTGTGCGGCAATGATGGCACTGTGCGTTTCGCTATCTGCATCGATCGAGATGAAGGCAATCTATCCATCTTCATTTTATGATATAATGATGGTGGAAGACGGGATTATGGTCACACTACAGCAGGTTGATAACTATTATGCCAATATGAAGGTCTATGATGCGCAAGACCCCGCCAGTCCACAGTTGCTATCGTCTCTATATGTATATTACAGAGACCCACGAGAGGCAAAGCTCTACAGATCGCATGTGTACATCCCAGATATCTGGGGTATGTGCATGCGCCGCTATAGCTTGCTCGATCCCGCCAACCCCGTGCTGATCAATGAATACGGTATAAACATGGTGGGATATCGGGACTTTGCCTTCAGCGGGGACTATCTTCTGATATCCACCCAGACCCTGGGGTTAAGAGTGGTCAATATTGCCAATGGCTACAGTACACCGGAGGTCGGTCATGTTGTGGACGGGAATCCGTTGTTTCGGGTTTGGGCGCAAGGAAACCGGGCTGCAGTCCTCAGCTACAATTTAACTACTGAAAATGCCGTGATCAAACTTGTCGATTTTACAAATCCAGCGGGGCCCATCCTGAGAGGAGTGATCGATCTGCCCGACTATGACTATAATGACAAAATAGAATTGGCTTTCAAACAGAATTATCTGTATGTGGACATGAGCTATGCACAAACGAAGATGTACAATATTGGCGATCTGAACACTCCGGTATTTTTGGGGAATATGGAGTATGGTCTCACTAATACTGTGTTTATAGATGATTACCGCATCTGTGTGACGGGGGGTGCTCTCCGTGTCCAAAGCCTGGATAGTCCTCTCTCACCGGTGGATATTGCAACCTTCGACATTCAGAGTAGCTTTTATCAGCATCTGGCGATCGACTGGCCTTTTGCTTATCTGATCGGGGAAGAATACGGTCCATATGCCTATTGTCTGGACTTGAGCACGTTGACACCGCCGGAAAGCATAGTAGATACCTATGATACTCAATTTACCGGCACTTCTATAGCAGGATGGCAGCAGTGGCTCTATTCCCGGAATTCCATAGCAGAGTTGAGCCCCACCGGTTATTTAGTGAATATTCAAACTTGTCCAGAATTAACCGCACTCGGCAAAGTAAAGTCCGATAATGGCTTGTTGCATGCTGCACTATTAGGAGGAACAGGAAGTTCACTGTGGGATATCGGAAATGCGGGAGAGCTTCAACTGCTCTGTACCATACCTGGTAGCACCACAGAGACCTATATCTCAGGCAATTATTTCTTTTTACAAAACACCAGTAGCATCCGTTGTTTTGATATCTCCGACCCTATCAATCCCGTCTTTCTTTTCTCCCTTCCCGGCAGCTATAGTTCTATGGTCTGCGATGGTGAGGTATTCTGGGTTACCGATTATTCATCGTTGAAAACCTATAGCTTGAGCGATCCGCAATTGCCTATAATGATCAATTCACTGTCTTTTGGTGAGCTTATTTTCGCTTATCCCCCTCGTATGGCATACCGGAGTCATCACCTGTATCTTACCGGGTTTCGCGATGAGATCAAGGTCTACGACGTCTCAGATGTCACAAATCCGCTCGAGGTCGGTCACGTATTTCTGCAGATGCTCCATGATGCAATTCAACAGACGCCGTGTTTTAGCCCGGAGGGAGATCTGGTAGTTAGCACGGCAATTGCCAATCAACTGATCATCTATGATTTAACCGACCCATCATCTCCCGAATACGCTGAACATCTGAATCTCCCGTATAAAATAAAAGATTTATACTGCTATCAAGACCGTTTTCTGTTCAAGGTGGGTACAACCCTATACTCGATACAATTTCCCCAACCAACTGGGGCGGATGACCTGGTCATGCCTGTACAACCCAACGTTATAAATTGCTACCCCAATCCCTTTGCCGAGGCCGCCGCCATTCTTGTAGATTTGAGTTTGCTACCTCCCATCAAGATACAAAGGACTGATCTAATCATTTATAACATCAAAGGACAAAAAATTCGGACTCTAAGCCTGGAGCCAAATCTTAAGGATCGGCAGAGCGTTGTTTGGGACGGTAGGAACGAGCGCGGGAACCCATGTGCCAATGGGATATATTTTATAAGACTGTGCGCTGAAGGACGATCCATCGCCATGCGCCGGATAACATTGATCAAGAAATGATCTACTAATACTCAATCAAGGTAGCTTATTCACGAGTAGTGTTTTTGGTGGACATCGCTATAAGAAAAGCCACCATCATTGAGTTGGGCTAGTTCCCGAGAGGTGTTTTCCGTCTCTCAGCTAGATAATGTATATGTTCATCAGGTACAAGATACCTCAGACTGTTGACAAAGTACAAGTAAGCATTTTTGACAGAACCGGATTATATGAATATAGTAGAAACCAGATTCGGAATATTTATGCTCTCAAATCGTAGTCCGCTGGAGAAGCCCTTTACGGGCGATATAGTATTAGCGAGGGTGCGCAACGCAGTGGAACCCCTCGTAACATCCTCTTAGAAATTTAATTAGCCCCTCGGGGGCGACACAAACTTGGTTTGTCATTCCTAGTATTAATGTATTTTTGCTGGATTTTGTGTCGTCCTGACGGACTCAGATCTGAACTTTGGATCTTGAGCACGGCACTTGCGTACCGTGTTATACAATATCGTCCTGCGGACTTAGGTGCAATCCCCCGGACTTTGTCAGCTCCCTTGCTCCAATCCGAGGTGCTTCCCTCGTGATTCCCTCGTGAATCCCGGGTCGGACGAGAGGATTACGAGGGAAGCACCTGGCAAGCGCCAGAAGCTCGAGCAGGTGCTGTGAAGAGCGTCTCTTATTTGTTTGGTAAGTACAAGCTGAAGAAAACAGTGGTGCCTTTACCCGGCTCGCTAACGATGCGGATATCGCCCTTCATCATTTGTACCAGCTTTTTGCTAATGTACAAGCCTAATCCATTTCCCGCAGAGCTTTGCTCTTCATCAAACTGGGTGAATGGTAAAAAGAGTTTTTCCATGTTCTCCGGAGAGATTCCGAGCCCGTTGTCACGGATTTCAAATTCGATGAAATCTGTGTCCAGGGAAGGAGTAGCAATCAGTTTGACCAGTCCGGAGGGGCTAAATTTGATGGCATTTCCCAGCAGATTGAGCAGGATTTGTTTAAATCTCACAATGTCGCCAAACACTGTCTGCGGAACTTCCATGCTGACTTCGGATTGCATAAAGACTTTCATTTCTCCGGCTTTGCTGCGTAAAACTTTGAAGACAGAATTGACTGTTTCCCGCAGATCAAATTGCTCGTCATTGAGCTGACTATTGTAAAACTCGATTTTCGAGAAATCGAGGACACCGGAGATCAGTTCATAAAGAGAATTACAGCTTTCTGTTACAGATTCCACATAGTCCGTCTGCTCTGCATCCAAACTAGTCTCTGCCAAAAGTGCACTCATTCCCAAGATCCCATTGAGCGGAGTTCGAATCTCGTGGCTGAGATTTGAAAAGAATTCATTCTTGGCGAGCATAGCCCTATTCAGAGACAGCAGCATATCGTTGATGTCCGATGCCAGTGAGGCAAGCTCGTCGTTCCCCTCGTACTGTACCAAGACGTTGCGATTGGAGGAGATGCTGATTTCCTTTAGCTGTTGCTGTACTGAAAGCAAGCGATTGATCAGCTTCCGGCTTAGCAGTCTATTCAAAATTACTGTTTGGATTATACCCAAGATGAGGTACAGCAGGATGATAATATTACGCAGAGTTCTGCCGTGGCTTGTGGCTTCAGTTGGGGTATTTATGTCTATAAGATAAAGGTTTTTGCCTTTGACATCTGTGATGAATCCTGAAGCCGAGATAGTATCTTTATCGATTATCTTGATGTTATTGTTGTTTGTGATAGCAGAGATTTTTTGCTCCAGAGCTATATTGATATTATCCGGCTTAGTGAGATCAGTTGCAATAATCTTGCTATTTGGGAAGCCGCGTAACTCGCTAAAGAAATCCTCATGGATCAATCTTGCCATGATCAGATAGCCGTTGATGGGGCCGCTGCCATCACTACGCTTTACCGGGAGTATGCAAAACATGATGTTTCCCTGAGGTGTATTGATAAAACCATCTACAGATTTATCGGGATCCATGGCTTTGATTTGGGGTCGTAACTCACTCAGTTTGTATTCCAAAGCGATAGGTATGGAAACCACTTGCTCGGCATTCTCTGCCAGGAAGCCACCATAACGCACCTCGAAGTCAGTGTTCCAGATAATGATAATACTGAGTTTGTAATTGGTGAATGTATTGTCGGTAAAATTGCTGCTTACGTATTCGGGATCCTGGGTGTTGATAAAATTCCAGGTGTCGTCCCAATTTGCCCAGTCTCTGGTATTCTTCTGCAATTCTTCCTGAGTATATGCTACAGTTTCCTGGAGTCTGGCGAGCTTTGCAAGAACGGTATTTTCTTCCAAGTCATTAAAGGAGTGGTTGATAATGGAATTCGTGGCAAAGACTATAATCCCTAAAAATACCAGGGCAATAATGTTGATACTGATGAGAGTAATCGTTTTAATGCTCATTACTTTTCAACCTCTAAAGTACTAAATTCGGAAACCGCATAAACTGGCTCCCCAATATCTCAACAGGCTAATTCTATATATTACAAAGGTATTTGCAATAATGCAGAGCCTTTCGAAACAATATTTATCCGGTTGACAATAATCACAGATCCCTCAGATGTGAACACGAGGTGTGTATGAAAATCATCATGTTCTTCATATCCATGATTGCCCTTATTAGTCAATCATTATTTTCACAAATCCCGGGCTCGTTTGAGCCTGTAAGTCCTTTGGAGCAACGTCAATTGGTCGAGATGCTTCAAGCAGCGGAACTGGATTCCGGTTCCGTCTGTTTTGAAAAGGATTGGGATTTGACCTGTAAATTTAAAAACTCTCTGCAGATGCAAATGCTGAACAATCCCTGGGCAGCATTCTCGGAAGTAGGGAAAATGCGGGCTCTGTGCGCTTCGGACACGCTGAGTATGGATATTGGCAAATTATGGGATCCGCTGAGTCGCTTGGCTTTGGGATTGGGGGAGCTTAATACAGAGATCAATGCCCTGACTCAATATCAAAAAGTTTGGGACAGCAAGGTTAAAAAGCCCAAAGACATATTTCAATACATCTCCGGTGTGTACGATGATGCCGAACGGGAAAGAGCCAAAGCCTTTGCAAAGCTATCTCCGGCGCAAAAAGACAGCCTCACCGTTTTCTTTTACTCCATGTGGCAGGAATCCGACGATCGGGAGCGCAATGAAGCGTTCTTCCGGGATCATCACCTGACTGCGAACACAGAGATAGACTTGGACAGATTTGCAGAACTCTTTCAAATGGTGGATATGGAATCGCTGTACAACGCCGGGCAATATATCAATGCCGGCTTTGAAGTACTGAATAAACATGCCGGTGAACTCCGGTATAAGAATAAAAGGCCTATCCTCCGCAAGACCAAATATGGACTGATGATTATTGGTTCAACCAAGAGCGACACCTATAAAGATCACTGTCAGCAGCAAAACATCTGTTTTATCCTGGAACCCGGGGGTGATGACACCTATGAGATCGGTCTCAAAACAGATTGGGAACATCCGTTTTATCTCATGCTCGATCTGGCAGGCGATGATATATACCGCAATGGGCAGATTGGCGAGAGCTTCTGTGTAGTCGGAGGGATCGGTATCTCCCTGGATGTGGCAGGAAACGACGTGTATCGAACCGATGACTTTTCTTTTTGCAGCTTTCTGGGGATGATGATGCACCGCGATCTGGCGGGGGCAGACGTCTATCAGGGCGGACTGTTTACCCAAGCTGCTGCTATGTTTGGGCTCGCTCTCTTGATAGATGAAGCCGGGAGCGACAGCTATGCTGCCACGAGTTTTGCCCAAGGTCTGGGTGGAACCATGGGGGTAGGCGCACTCCTGGACTACATGGGAGATGATGTATATTACATTGGCGGGAAATATCTGCACAAGCCCTTGATGCCACTGGACTATCGCAGTATGGGGCAAGGTATGGGCTTTGGATTGCGTCCGGATTATGCCGGAGGTTTGGGGTTATTGTACGACCGCAATGGGAATGATAAATACCTGGGAGGAGTCTATGCCCAGGGTGTGGGCTATTGGTATGCCGTGGGGATGCTGATAGATGAAAAGGGCAATGATGTATACAATGCCATTTACTATCCTCAGGGCTCCGGCATCCATTTGGCATGCGGAGTGCTCTTTGATGGTGAAGGCGATGATAACTATTATACCCGCAATGGTCCCGGACAGGGAGCCGGTCACGATTGGTCTTTTGGGATGCTGGTAGATAAGGGCGGAAACGATTCCTATTCCATACCCGGTGGCAATGGACTGGGTTTGTCCAATTCTGTGGGTATCTTTGTGGATAGCTCCGGAGACGATCGTTATGAACGCAAAGTAGATAATAGTCTGGGCTTTGCCAACCTATCTCGTGGTACAGGTGGGATCGGGCTCTTTCTCGATGCCGGGGGCAAGGACAGCTATCCCGATTCACTCTATGCCAATAACAAACAGTGGCAGCGTGGCAGCTATGGCATCGGCAAGGATATGGAACTGAACATTGTGGCTCTCAGCAAAGTCGAAGAGCTGGCAGTACAAGTAAGTGCGGAGATCGATAGCTTGGCAGAGATAGCGGAGATCTTTGCAATTGCTTCCGAGTGGGAAGTGGGATCCAGCGTACAGCGAGTCCGCAAAGCCCGTAGTATCCTCAAAGCCCGTGAGACGGAAGCAGCAGACTATATAGTTACCTCCAAACTGGCAACTGAAAGCGGATTGGAGTATCGTGCCATGGATGCACTGGTAAAGGAATCCGTGGTATTCAAAGAAAAGTTGTTTACAACTTTGTCCTCTTCAGATAGTCTGACCGTGAAGAATGCTATTGCTTTGATTGCCGGTACTGCAGACTCTACATTGATAGATTTCCTGGGTGAGCTCTTGCTGCAAAAGAAGTATGTTCCCGCTGCGTTGTCTGCATTGGGCAGCATTCAAACACAGAGCAGTCTGGACTTGTTAACTCCCTTTGTGGCACACAGTTCGGAACGATATCGGTTTATTGCAGCACGGAGTTTGATGAATCTCAAATCTCCGGAAGCGGCACAGTTGCTGCAATCACTCAGGGATGATCCCTCGTTCCTGGTGCGGACATTGGTGCGAAATATACCCTCAAAATAAGGTGGAATAAGATGAACAAATATAAAGAACACTTAGTGAGTTTTTTGCAAGAGCTGGAACTCGAACTCCCGGAGAACCTGGTCGAAAGACTGGAACAGTTTAGCTATATCCTGCGTGAAGTCAATCAAAAGGTAAACGTGGTATCTCGCAAGATGCCCATCGAATGGTATTGGACAAACCATTTTCTTGACAGTCTCCTGATCTTGAAATGTATGACATTTTCAGGGCTTACAGTCCTGGACTTTGGAACAGGTGGTGGCTTACCGGGAATCCCGCTGAAACTGGCAGTTCCAGACATGAAAATCGTCCTCCTGGACGCCACTCACAAGAAAATACTGATGGTGGAAGAAATCATTGAAGAAATGAAGCTGGAGGACTGTGAGCCAGTCTGCATGCGGGTGGAAGATTTTGCTGCCATCACACGACGTCCCAGCTTTGACGTCATCCTTTGCCGGGCGGTCTCCATGGAACCGCGTTACGTGCTGCCCTTGCGCAGGCTGCTGAAGGATAACGGACAAGTCATCTTTTACAAAGCGCAGATGATAGCGGATATCGAGCCTTTTCAGTATCAAACTCTCTTTGAAACAGAGGATGAGATCTTGGGAAAACGCCGCTTGATCAGTATCAAACGCGACGACCTGATAGAAATCACAGAAGTCAAATAGGATAGATATGACAAAGATTATTACCATAGTGAATCAAAAAGGCGGAGTGGGAAAGACCACAACGGCAGTCAATCTGGCAGCCGGTCTGGCAGTCTTGGAAAAGAAGACTCTGCTTATCGACCTGGATCCTCAGGGAAATGCCACCAGTGGCGTCGGCATCGACAAAGAAAAGCTGGAATTGCAGGTCTATGACGCCCTCATTCAGCACGTGCCGATCCAGGATACGATCATGCCCACAGCGACTCAGAATCTCTTTTGCATCCCCGGAAACATCAATCTCACCGGTGCCGAGATCGAACTCGTGCACGAATTTGCCAGAGAATATAAACTCAAAGAGGCATTGCAGCCGATTTTGAACGACTATGAATATATCCTGATTGATTGTCCCCCCTCTTTGGGACTCTTGACGGTGAATGCTATGACCGCCAGCACGGATGTCCTGGTGCCGATCCAATGCGAATACTACGCCCTGGAAGGGGTGAGCCAATTGCTGAATACTATTCGTTTGATACAAAAGAACCTCAATCCCCAGCTCAATATCATTGGGATCTTACTCACGATGTTTGACAAACGGCTCAATCTCTCCATGCAAGTGGCAAAAGAAGTACATCGCTATTTTAAGGAGAAGGTGTTTCGTACCATCATCCCACGTAACGTCAAGCTCACCGAAGCACCTAGCCACGGCAAGCCCATATTCCTCTACGATATCAAATCACCAGGTGCCATGAACTATCTCAATCTGGCACAAGAAGTCATAGATCGCTCGGAAAACGACAGGTAGGTAACAAATGAATGATAGATTAGGCAGAGGGCTCAGTGCCCTCATCCCCGATAATGATGCTCCGGAAATACCAAAGGCCGCGCTCAACACGCTTCCCATAGACAGCATCACACCCAACCGCTATCAGCCCCGTAAACACTTCGATGCTGTCAAACTGACCGAATTGGCAGATTCAATCCGTGAGAACGGTATTATTCAACCCCTGATTGTGACCAAGACAGCGCATTCCGGCTATGAACTGATTGCCGGTGAACGTCGCCTCCAAGCTGCCAAACTGGCAGGATTTACCGAAGTGCCAGTGGTGATCCGCTCTGTATCCAAGAAGGAGCAATTGCAGCTGGCGATCATCGAGAACATTCAGCGGGAAGACCTCAACCCCATCGAAGAAGCACTGGCTTACCAGGCTTTGGCAGAAGATTTTGAGCTGTCCCACGCCCAGATCGCCCAGATCATGAGCAAGGATCGTGCCACCATCTCCAATAGCATCCGCTTGCTCAAGCTCTCTGACGAGATCAGGGATCTGATCGCTTCGGAGCTGCTCAGCCCCGGTCATGCCCGTGCCGTTCTAAGTATAGAAGCTGAGTATCATGCGGCATTTGTCGATTTTATCCTCAAATACAAGCTCACGGTTCGGCAAGCCGAGGAAAAGAGCAAAACCTTTGCTCAAACGAGCGAAACACCTGCCCGGAAAAGCCCCAAATCCCACTTACTTCGCACCATGGAAGTAGATCTCCGTAACCGCCTCAAAGCCAAAACCACCATCCGCGACAAAGCCGGCAAAGGCAAGATTATCCTGGAATACAACAGCCCTCAGGAATTTGAAGCCTTGTTCAAAAAACTATCGGAATCCTGATTTCGCTTGACATATTGACATCGGTACATATTTTACGATTTATCAGATTATTCACACATGTGATAACGAAAACAAGGAGTAAAGTATGAAACAAGTCAAGTTATTATTGATTTTGTTGGTCGCTGTCATTGCATTATTTGTGGCAGCATGTGGTGGAGATGACAATAACAATTCCAGCGGTCTGCCTACAGACTACACCGATATCAACCCATCTACTGCAGATTGGGTCATTATGTTTGCCGACGCAGATGCCAAAACTCCCCAGATGGCTATGGTATTTTGGACTGGAGACATGACCACCCTGTTAACTACAGATACTGCCGAATTATTATTCAACGGAAATGCCTTGTATCTGGAAACCTACTTTGGTATGCCAGGTCTCTATTTTGCAGTGCTTGACGCAGTAGAAGGTCAGACCTATACTGTCGAATTTAAGTATAATGGTGTAACCAAAGTCAATACCGATTTGAAGATGGTTTACTCTAGCAATGCTACATTCCCCGCTACCTTTAACACAGCAGAAAGCGCTAGCTTCAGCTGGACTATGGCAGGTAACAATCAATACCAGTTAGCAGGTGGATCTTCCTTACGTTCGAGTGACCCAACTGATGATGAAATGGATAGTTTCGAAGAGATCGCAGTATCTGCACGTAGCTACACCCTCGGTGCCAACAAGCTCACCAATTTCGGTTTTGGAACCACCTATACCCTCGAAGTGGATCAGCTTAACTATAAAGTCGTGAGCCATGTAGCTCTGATGTCTATTCACGGAAGCTTTGCTGACTACGGCTATATTGCCAAGAAAGATCAAGTTTTATCCATGCGTACCCGCGCTATGAACGTCTATAAGCACATGCAAAACAGATAAAACAAGATTAACAATTGTCATGAACCCCCGCTCGCAAGGATGGGGGTTCTTTTTTTGGTCATTACCAAGATCAAAGATTGCACATGCTTCAATCCGAGGTGATCCCCTCGTGACTCCCTCGTGAAGCCCTTGTCGGACTTGCGATTCACGAGGGAAGCATCTCGGTAACATCAGCTCATCACCGTAGGGGCGGATTGCGTCCGCCCAATGGATTACACGGATATCACAATCTTAACACGGATTCCCATCCTCACATCACGAAGTGGCACAAAAAAAAGCCCCCGATTACTCGAGGGCTGATTCTTATCATTTGCAGAGTACAGATGACTGGAACAGGAATATTTCTATTTCATCAATACGATTTTGTGGCTGGTGACATCGTTCCCAGAGCGTAAACGCACGTAATAAATCCCGGAAGAACAGGGGATACCATTGCTGTCGTCACCATTCCAGAGTTCTCGATAATAGCCCTGATTTTGAAAATCAGATACCAATGTGCGCACCAACTGACCACGGATATTGATGATATCCAGCTTGATACTATTTGCCTTTGCGATCGAGTATGAAATAGTAGAAGTCGGGTTAAACGGATTGGGGAAGACTCTTTGAATACCTGTCGTCAGAGGAACTGTAGGGATATTCGGATTGTCGTTATCCCCATTCAGGGTCGCCATCACAGGGCCGTTGAAGTCGCTATCTCCACCGATATTGACGTTTTGCAGCCAATAATACCAAGTCCCGGAAGTGATTTCCCGATCCAGATATGCATAGGATGTTTCATTTGAACTGTTTGCGGCATAGATCATCGGACTCACCTTTATAGCGGAACCCAGTTCGCTGACGTTATTACGATAAACATAATAGCCCATGACGCTCGTTTCGGACTGAGTGACCCAGTTTATCCGAATGTAATACTCCGAAGTGGGTGTTGCCGAAAAGTGGCTGAGCTCGATCGGCAAGGTGAGGTCCGGTTCAAAACCGATAACGTAATCTCCCTTGGACAAAGAGCTGGGGATATCTACAGTGATGAATCTGGTAGCTCCGGTGATATCATAGGATGTAGGAGAATATTTGCTAAGGCCTTTCCAGATTGCCGGAGTGTACCCGGTCCAGTCAAAGCCGTTATCATCGGCATCTGTCCAATAGAAAGTGGCAGATTTGGTACCGGTATAAGTTCCGTTTATTGTCCAGCTTCGATTTGGATGTGTAGGCATCAAACTTGGCTGATTCATAGTAATGGACCAAGCTGCAATATTGTTTCCGGTCTCACCAATATGAAGGAAGTTTAGGGTAGGAGAATGGTAGCCGTCAATAGTGGGAGTTCCACCGCTGATGGTTCCGGAATTTTGGGTGAGGACACCTTCGATAGTCAATACATTGCTGGATTGATTGATTGTACCACCATCCATCACGATGTCGTTGCACTGCTCGAGTTGAGTCAAAGTTATCACATGTCCGGCATTGATAAACACGGTATTTGAAGTGGCAGTAGGATAAGCCGTGGCAGCATACCAGGATATGCCATCGGGAGAGGATTGCCATACACCGGGGGCATTCCAGTTGCCGCTGGCAATAGTCCGGAAATAGTCTGAGGCATGAGAGGTATACACTATTGTTTGACTGCCTCCAGCGTAGGCAGTACCGGCTTTCAATCCATTGGAAAAGGTTAGATTAGCGGTCGTTAGCGCAGCAACGTTAATGGTATTATTGGGAGTGGCAGCGGATGCCAGATCGGCAGTGATCCAGAAGTAACCAACAGTACTACCGGAGAGGTTTTGGGTCAATCCGCTGAATGTGTGCGATACTGGCCCCAAGGAAGAAGTTAAGGAGCCAATTTGGCTGGCAGCGGAGATATTATCGCTCGTGCTGTACCACAATTTGAGATTCGTGAGATCTGCGGCCGTATAAGTGCCAGAGGTGGTAAAATTGACTTGATCCAAAGTAGTTGCACTGCCTGCTGTAGTCAAAGTAAAACGATATAGCGGATGCTTGATAGTACCCGGTGACACGGAGCCAGCAGTAACTGCAGGATTTGCGCTGGCAAGCGTAATGGAAGAACCATCCAAGACTCCCACAGTGTAAAATCCGGAATTGATGGTAGGGATCAGGGGATTTAATACAAAAGAGATAACATTTCCTGCAACCGTTGGGGCACCACCCAAGATTGTATATGCTGAACTGTTGTTCAATCGGAACAGTAAGCGGTAGTTATTGACATTGGGAGTAACTCCAGTGAGTCCCAGAGCATTCAGGTCGTAACTAAAGGTGGTCTTTTGGTTTCCAGAGGTAGTCTCAAAAAACCATTCTCTGTTTGCTCTCAAAAAGTTTGGATACAAAGCTCCGTCGGGGTTGAATGTATTGGTCACGCCGGTTGCATTGTTATGACCTCCTCGGATGCGGGAGGTGGCAATGAGGTATTCACTGTTGAGGGTTAATCCACCTGAAGTAAAGGTGTTTGTCGTTGTGCCACTTTTTACCTCAATCTCAAACATATTTGTATAATAACTGGGATCCGGAGCGTTCGCGACAGGGATATTATACTTTGCGGAAAGGTAGGTTTCAATAGATTTACGTTCGGTCTCAGTCAAATAACGATTATAGAATATCAGTTCAGCCATCCACCCATTAAAGCGGGTGTTGATAGTCCCACTCATGTATCTGCCGATCCCTGCTCCTACCCAGGCAGTGAGATTGGCTAACCGACCGGATACAGCACTATTCATGTTTACGCCATGGCAACTCCCATTCAGAAAGAGATTTTTTCCCATAGTAGTGGAGTGTCTGGTGGTAAAGATACGCGGTATTTGTCCTGCCGAATATGCATCCACGGACATATCATAGTCGTTGGTGTATTGTCCATGGGTAAAAGTCGTATTCCCACGCCAGCCAAGCTGTAAGTTTTTATTCTGAGAGTTGATAATTCCACCCAGGAAATAGTGAAAACTTCCCGGCGAGTTTGCCGTGCGTTTCACGACGGCGATGATAGTATAATTGGTATTGACGGCAATATTGCCATCGAAGGCCAGATAATCTGTACCATCAAACACAATCGCCGGTTTGCCGTTCACAATATTTGTCCTATATGTCGGCTTGAAATTGGTAGTATCCTGCACAGCATTCTTATTGTTTCCGCTTTGATCCGGCCAGTTGCTAACGCTCGTGCCATCAGCCCAGCCCAGTGCATCTGCGTCTAACCACATTTGTAAGCCGTTGCTAATGTTCGCAGGCCCGGCAGCAAACAAGCTGCTTGCTACAACTAATATAAACAATGCTAGAGTGATTTGGCTTCTCATTAAGACCTCTCTTACATAATAAATTAATGTGGGCTTATAGCCCGAAAGTGAAGATAACCAGATTATTCTAACGTACAACTGAATTATGTAGTTTAGATTATCTCATACACACAGGATATTCTTGAAAATCAGGGGTTTGATCCTGTGCAACAAAAAAAAAGCCCTTGCAATTAGCAAGGACTTTGTGAAGTATTCCGATCAGCTTGGTAGCTGGCGGAGTTAATATGGCTTATTTCATCATGATCATTTTCTTGGTGGAGCTATATTTGCCGCTGGTCATGCGATAATAGTACACTCCGCTGCTGACATATCTGCCGTTCATATCTTTACCATCAAAGACCACAGAATAGTATCCGGGGTTTTGATGGGTGGCATTGAAGCTGCGGATAAGCTGTCCCTTCATGTTATAGATATCGATCTTTACATCCCCAGGGATATTCATGCTATAACGTATATTGGTTTGAGGGTTAAAGGGATTGGGATAGGCATTTTGCAGAGCCGTAACCACCGGGATCAGAGGCAGTTCGGGATCTGTTTCTGCACTCAGAGTGATCGAAACAGGACCCATGACAGATCCTTCGCCTTGCATTTCCATACCTTGCACCCAATAGTAATAGGTGATGCCGCGGATCAATTCCATATCAATGTAGCTGTAGGTTGCTTCAGTGGATGTATTGAGCGCATCGATCATAGGGCTGATGATGGCTGCGGTGGCAAAATCCGCAGATTCTGCACGTAGGACATAATAGCCTTGCATATTGCTTTCGGTTTGAGTAATCCAGCTTAATGTGACGTTGTGCAGGCTGTTGATACTGGCAGTGAGGAGGGTGCCTGCAAAGGGAAGAGTGGCTCCATCTTCATTGGGGAGCACGATTTCGACGTCACCATCGCCTCTGACTGCTATGGTGAAGTAAACATCGGTTGCAGTCCAGTCACCGGGATTGTCTACAAACATCCAGTTCTGTCCAGGTAAGATCCGGTAGGCAACATTTACGGGGACAAATCCCAAATTGTGTGTAATCGAGATGGTGGATCCGCCAAAGGATGTTCCTGCCAGATTGAAGGTGAGGCCTGTATTGATCAGACCTTCAGCTGCATTGGAATAGCTGGTCGAAACCGTCACGACATCAGAGGAGCCGGGATTGAGACCACTGATGGAAACAGATGGATTTAACACAGATGTATCCGGCATGGTGATAGCTGGAGGAGTGATCTGGATATTGCCACCGACGACGATAGCAGCATCCGTGTTTGCTCCAGAGACGATGCGAACATCATCAATGGCTACGGGTGGCTGAGTTCCGGCAGAACTGTCATTTCTCCAGGAGAAGACGAGACGCTTGGCAGTGCCAGCAATTGCGTCGTCCAAGTCTATTGTTACCTCTTGCCAGACGTTGCCATTGAGCAGATATGTAGTTCCAAGTTGATTTGTGACCAATTGGGTTCCTGCCTCTGGCATTGTGTCACCCTCAATCAAAAATACCCGTAAATAGTCATAAAGAGTGGAGGTGCCCTCGCCATTGGCTTTCCAGGCGAATTTGAGCTTGAGATTCGTGAGTCCCTCTGGGATTATAAAATCTCTATAAAGATGCGTTACGGAAGTAGCTACGATGTCATAACTGTTCGTAGCTCCATCATCATTGCTGATGTAGGCAGAGTATGTACCATTGTTTGCATTGGCGGTCCCCACAGCCCATTTGTTGGTTTGGTTGCCATTGACTACAGCCCAACTACCTAAGCCGCTTTCAAATCCATAGGCAAAAGGTATAGTTCCTGCTTCGATAGCTCTACCAGTCAAGCTGACAGTCTGCAAAGCTTTGGAGCCGGTGTTGTCGGTCAGGCTGAGTGTGGCATTCTCTGTGCCAATGCCTGTGGGCTGGAAACTGATGCTGAGTACAGCCGTTTGAGAGCTTTCCAGAGCTATATCTGTAGCTATCGGACTTAAAATGAATTGGTCGGCATTAGCACCTGTGATGGCAATGCTCTCTTTGGCAATATTTAGAGTTCCGGAGCCGTTGTTTGTAATGGTGAACGTCATGGGGGCTGAAACTGTTCCACTTACCAAGTTTCCAAAATCTGCGGATGTGGGGTAGATTCCAAAGACGGGGAGCAAAGGCTTGGCCCGGACAGCGATGTTGTCGAGATCGACGTAATAATCGCCGCTGCCCCAAGTGGCAGCAAA
>PHBQ01000028.1 GCA_002841975.1 Candidatus Cloacimonetes bacterium HGW-Cloacimonetes-1 | reverse complement strand
GACATTGGGAAGACCCTTTTCGATACCAAGGTATCCACCAAAATCGACTGCCAGAGCTGGAACTCCGTTGTTTACATTGTAATCCGCATGATCTAAAGCGGTCTCAATCTTGTCCCACCGTTCGATCAATTCCCAGTCTTCCTGAGAACCGCTACCGGTTCTGCCCCATACTGTATAACCTTGGAAATCGTGCCGTAGTCTATCCGCAGTGAAGGGATTTACCAAAGCATTAGCATTCATGGAATCAGCCAGTATTGGGTTGTATTCGGGCGGGAAGATAGCAGGATCATAATTGAGATGCCAGCTATCTAATGCAGGGTTTGTATTCTGCCAGCCTATAACGGCAGCACTCACAGTTTTGAGGTCATAGGAAAATTCGGAGCGATTGTCCCAATAAAGGTCGATACGATTTCCGTTGTCTTTCAATTCTGCAAAGAGTTTGGGAATTTCCGGAGGTTCCGGCGGATTGTAATGTGGGAAAGTATCCGGTAGCACAACTGTAGTGAGGTTCTGAGCTTCGCCATAGATGTCTTTGGCCCAGCGGGCTGTACGCTTCAGATCTTCAATATTGTCACCGGGGAACAAAGCAACCACAATTTTCATGGTTCTGCCGGGAGCAAGGTTCCAGGACTCCATTGTGGGAGCCGAGCTTCCTTGCATATCTCCGTAGAACGCAAATAAGAAACGGGTGTCGTTCGCTGTGGGTTGTTCATATTGTGTTACTTCAGGTTGTTCAGGACGCAAAGCTGTAAATTTTGATGTGGATGGATTGCGTCCGGTGAGCAGCCAATACTTTTCATTTGCGGTTTTTCTGGGTGAAAAACTCGGAGCTAAGGCCTGCGGACTAAAATCATCCGGGCCATCACCGACTTTCCAATACCAGCAATGGAACTTGAGTTCTTCCGGCTTGGGAGAGCAAACACGTGCACCCACCAGACCGGTGGTCAAGCCACCGTCACCATCAAAGTCACGAGTGTATGCAAATTCATAACCGGTACCTTTCACATAGCCGGAGACGTCGTCACTGGCCTTGGTGGAGCCGTAGCTCTGAGGACCGGTGTCGGCATCCATATATATACCCATGGCACAATCAAACAAAGTGTCCTGAGTAGCTATGTTCATGTTTGTGATATTAAATTCCACATATACCAGGTTTTTGATATATTCATAACTCCACTGATAGGACATTTGGCGAACACGTACATTCAAAGGGATGTGTTTGTTGCTGCTGCGGTCTCTACCAAGGTCACGATCACCGGGAGTTTTGAAGGGACAATAATCATAATAATATGATATGAAATCCTGTTCGGATACGGGGGCACCGTCTTCATCTAACTGGCCGTCACCGTCGTCATCATAGGCTTGAGTGAAAGCATAGGTAGAAAAAGAAGTGTCCGATAAATCCATGAATCCCAGGGGGAACCAGATTTCGACATTATTGCCATCATTAATGATGTTATAGTTGTTTGTATGGGCTATATACTGCCCGCCAAATCCTGCGAACTGGAGAGGCAATTCATCGGCACGTCTGAAGGGGAAAGTGTAGCCTACACCGTCCTCATCAATCACGCCATCGCCATCATCGTCTTGACCACGCTTTTGTGAGCGGGTGGAAGCTGTAGCCATCTGATCGTAGCTATTGTACATAGTGTATTGATCTTGAATAACTGCATTTCCGACGACCAGTGGATTGTAGGCAGGTAAAAACTCATTGAGTCCTTTGTCTCCGTCAAACCCCACAGTTACCAAGGTATCGATAACTGCTTTTTTGGAGGAGTTCCAGAGGGGACTACTTGCGGTGATAACCTGGCTACTATCCTGAGATGGGCTACTGGATAGCCAGTATAGTTTTCTCCCCAAATCATCACGACGGTATTTTTTTGCACCAAACCACAAGGCACCCTGATAGAGGTAATCTATACCACTACCACCGGGATATTCCAGGGATGGATACTGCGGGACTACGTCGCTACCGGATCCAAAGAACCCGTAGTTACTAACGCGTAGCCAAATATTACCAACATTATGCCACCTTGAAAGATCCAGCTTTTTTTCGCCAGCGGAGCTTGTTGCCGCTGCCGCAAACACAGACGAAACTGTGAAAAGCAGCATCAAGGCAAGGCATAATAAAATTCTATTAAGCTTCATGAAACACTCCCAAATCTAATTCAGTTTAAACTCTATCGGAATAATCACCATAGTGTCAACTGCTTGTCCACTACTTTTTCCTGGTTGGAATCTAACTTTACGGACAGCAGCTTTTGCAGATTCATCCAATCCACCGGGACCGGGCTGCAGTGATCTCCGCACGCGGATCTCGCCAATAGTGCCATCTTTATAAACTTCAACTTCCAAAACAACGCTTCCCTGAATACCTGCGCGTTTTGCAAAGGCAGGATATTCCGGGCTCAAATTACCAATCATCACAGGGGCATCATCATATGGGACAAAATTGACAGGTTTGTCATCATTTTTGGCTGTCGTCGAGGAGGTTGAGTAAATGTCGCCAATCTGAGACAGGGCCTGTTCGTATTTTGTGATATCCACATCATTTGAGGAACCCAGTTCATCGCTGATAACCAATGGAATATCGATTTTGATATCTGTTTCCGGGGGTTGAATCTTTTCACGTTCTTCCATCGGGATATCTACCAATTCCATCTGAGTTGCAGAGAATTTTTGTTTTTTACTTTCAAACTTTGGTGTAACCATTATAGCAAACAAGGTCATAACCAAAGCCAGTGATAGCGCTTTGCTAAATTGAGCGTTTGCGATATCTTTCCAGTCATATAGTTTTGTATTCATTCTGTTTGCCTCTTATCACTTTTTGGACTGTGATTCAAATGCTACAACCAATGTTCCAGCGTCTTGTAACTGACGCATAACATCGGACATTACACCATATTTTGTATCTCTATCTGTACGAAAGCACACTACAATTTCCGGATCTTCAGCTTTCTTTGCAGCCAGAGTATTTGCAACAAATACATCATCGCTGGTTTCGATCCTGGTCGGTATATCGTCGATCAGTATTGTTTCATCCCTCATCACATAAATGGTGGAAGTATGATTCCGGGGAATTCTTTCGATCGATTCTGCCACCGGCCATCTGTCTCGTTCGACCCAGAATTTCTTTTCTTGGACGAACACTGTCGATACCATAAAGAACAGTAGCAACAGGAAGGCGATGTCCGACATGGAACCGCTGGGGATTGCAGTGTCACGACTTTTTTTGTTTTGAATCTTCGCCATTCACTTCTCCTAATTTGTCGAAAGAGATATCTTTTCGGCTTTAGCGGCTTTCAGTCGATCGACGACCCGGATTGTCTCGCTGTATTTAGCTTCACGATCTGTTATCACTCTAAAGATCATCTGATCGTTGAGCTCCACCTTTTTTTGAATCATGGCATCCAATTCAGTGCTTTCAATCGTACGTGGTGCCTCTTTATTTACGGCGATAGAACCATCCGGCATTATTTGAAACCGGGTCATTTCTTTTTCCGTAAGAGTCAAAGTCTCTACATTTTCTGTTGTGCTGGTAGATGACTGAGGCAATACAATTTTGATGCCCTCTTTGACGTCGAACTTCGTCGTCGCCATGAAGAAGATTATCAGAAGGAAAGCGATATCAGACATCGATGATGTCGGAATCTCGGCTTTGCTCTTCCTTTTACGACTTATAGTCATTAATCCCCCTATTTGTTTTCGATAAGGGCTTCAATTACTTTCTCGGATGCACGCTGCATGTCAATAACCAAACCATCTACCAATGTTAAGAAGATGTTATTCATAAACTGAACTGGGATAGCAACAATAAGACCGGCTTGGGTAGTGATCAAGGCGATTTTGATACCGGAGGCCACGATAGTAGCATCAACTGCACGAGCTGCAGCAATAGAATCAAACGCCGATATCATACCGGAAACCGTTCCCAAGAAACCAAGCATCGGAGCCAATGTGATGGCAGACGAAAGCTCGATAAAGCCTTTTTCCAAGTAGGACATCTCAATCATAGCAGCATTTTCAATAGCTTTTTCGACCGCAGCCAAGCCCAAGTCTGCCTTCAAGAGGCCGGCATAGACTATTGCAGCTACGGGACCGCGATTTGCTTTGGCCAGCTCTGCAGCTTCTTTGTATTTTTTGGCTTTGATAAGCGGGATCACCTTGTTCAAGAATGTATTAAGATTGATCTTACCATAAATCAAGCTGATAAATTTCCAGATCACAAAGGCCAAACCATATATAGCGACAAAGATGATAGGCCACATGGCCCAGCCACCGTCTTTAAACCATTTTACGGCTACATTGCCAAAGATGAACTCGGCAAATTTTTCTATCCCACCGCCGGTAGCAGGGGTTGCTGATGCTTCAACTGCAAATGCTATACTCGCGAACATTGTCATTACGACTATCAGTAGCAGTGTAATTGAGACTTTTTTACTCATTGATGATTCCTCCTTGGAATATACTAAAAGTTTACCGACAAGCCTAATGTGACTGATCGGAAATTATTATAATTACCTGGGTTGCTTTCGGCCATACGTGTCAAAAAGCGACGTTCTTCATAGATATAGCCTGTGTCGGACTCAGCGATGTCAGCACCGCTATCATCCGGTAAACCTGTCTTGGGGTAAACAGACAAGATATTTTTGGTTTTAAACAGATTTTCGATATCAAAGAAAACTTTGACCTTCATTTTTCCCGGCAGGGATACGCCTTTGGTAATACGCATATTTGCCTGCTGGGTAAAATCTTTCCGTTTGCTGTTGGTATCAAGCTCACTGCTTCCCACTAAACTCTGTGGTGTGTAGGGAGATCCTGAAGCCATACTCCAAGTCATGTTTGCACTAAAATCATCCAAAGGCAGGATGAAATCTGTGAAGGGGATGAAATATTCTTCACCTTTACTGATGCGGAAAGTATAATTGAAGCTCAAATTGTGGCGTACATCCCAGTCCAGGGGAAACTCACGAAGATTTGTAGCTTCGTCTTGAATCACGGTACTGGAGTTGTTTCCTTGAGCCCATGCCAATGAATAGGCAATAGACCAGGAGTTGAAATCTGAGAGCAATTTTTCAAGCTGCACATCGAGACCGCGAGTACTGCCATAGTCTTCAGAAATGAATTCATACCAGGATATCTGTTCTTCGCCCGGCTTCTTCACTTTCTTGGTACTCACATAGTTGTACAAGTTTTTGTAATAGGCGGTCATGTCCAGCACATAATCATCACTGATCTGGTGAGAAAGACCCACTTCGTAGGTAACCGTAATCTGAGGTTCCAATGTGGGGTTTCCGACGGTGATAACCTGATCACTGATGTTTGCATCTTCGGGGGTTTTACTGGTAAAGATGAACTGCATTTGAGGCAGCTGATTTTGATAGTTGTATGCAAATCTCAGCACGTCTCGCTCGGTAATGGGATGCGATACACCCAATCTGGGAGAAATCATCATCTGGGTTCTGTCGCTCTTGTCAAATGTAACAGTGTTATCTGTTCCATTGTCCTGAGCAACTTTATAGCTCTTGCCCAGATACCAGAAGTCAAAGCGCAGACCGGCATTCACGATCATACCTTCCCATTCCATTTTGTCTTGCAGATAATATGCTGCCTGCCAAGGGTTAGCTTGGTATCCATCTCTTTTACCGGATGAAGCAAGCGCAGCATTGTAATAATCTACAGGCTTGTAGATCGGGATGTATGTACCTTCGCCATCATCCTCGACGCTATAAAGCGCACTGGGGACAACGGTTGAAGTAGTATCATAATCTGCCATGTCATAGATGTCTTTGAGGTAAGCTTGGAAGCGATCTTCGTAAATCGTGAGAAAGCTTTGAAGCTGATCTTTTTCGATATTGTAATTGATGACTTCCAATCCTGTTTTGGCAAGATGAATGTCATTTACCTGCCACTCAAAATCGGCACGACCACTAATTGTGGTGGTCTTGTCATCTACGAAGTTTGAGAAGATTGTGCCGGGTGCATTAAAACCGGTAACGTTTCTGGGAAGCTCTACACCCTGAATACGGTATGTCCAGAAAGAGCTGCCCAGGAAACCATCGTCATACACGCCATCATTGTCGTTGTCGACACTGGCATAACCATAGTCACCATAGAGCACATTGTCTATATAATCAGCACCTGGATTATTGGGATCAACAACCATTTTGATGTAGCCATTGCGGTCTATGCCACGGGGGCCACTTGTGCTGTTTTTTTGATAATAACTGGCTTTCAGTTTGAGGTTCATGACAGGATTAAAGACATAGTCATAAGTAGCTATGTATTGTCTCTGCACAGTCTCATCATAAGCGTAATGCTGAAGTGCATAACGCCAGTTGTAACCGAAAGGCAAGTTTAATGATCTGTCGCCACGAACCGCAAAAGTGATGCGTTGTTGGGGGCTGACCACATACTTGGACTTAAAGTTCACATTGTATGAATTGTAATTCCGGTTACCGGTGTCCACTCCGCCAATATTTTCACGACCCGCATAGGGATCGTATCCGGGATATTCATACTCTAAAAGCTGAACACCATTGAGTACGAAATCCTGGTTGGGATTGCCGACATAATAGTCTTTGAGTCTTCCGTCCAACCATTCTCCACCGCCATTGATGAAAAACGTAAAACGTTCACGTAAGTCTCCAAAGGCATAACCCAACATGGGTCCACCAAAAGAGAATTTGATGACGTCAGAATTTCTACCGTCGCCGATCAGATGATCTGTTTGATATTCGATTCTGCCACTATAACTTGGATCTCCGTCACGGGTCACAATGTTGACCACACCGGATTGAGCATTACCAAATTCAGCGGAGAAACCACCGGTCATCACGTTCATAGCGCTGATGGCATCAGTATCCACTTGGAGTGCAGAACCACCATCAACAGGATCGGAAACCGACATACCGTCAATAGTATAATTCACTTCGTTGGATCTGCCGCCACGGATATGAAGCTCACCACCAATATTGGTGACACCTGCTTGCAGAGAAATAATCCCTGCAACGTCGCTGACCGCAACATCAGACATTTTTTCGACGTCGATCGTTCGCTTGGAACCGACCTGTGCCTTATCCACAGCTTCAGTCTGCGCCGTCACAACAGTGGTATTTAAGACAGTACCGACTTTGCGAAGTGAGGGTGTTAGATTTGTAGCTGCATCAACTTGAATTTTCACATCTTGGTACGTAGTTTCATCGTATCCGACGAGCGAAAACTTCACCGAATAGGTCCCGGGTGGGATATTAATAATTATCGCCGTTCCTCTTTCATTGGTTTGACCACCTGTAATGCGCTGAGTGCCACGTAACACTACGATATTTACAAATTCAAGTGCTTTACCTGAATTATCGCGGACTCTTACTGCAAGGCGTCCAGTCGTTTGGGCTTCCAAAGCGACTGTTCCCAAAATTAAGATTACCAGCAGGATCAATGCTAATTTTCGCATCGAAAAACCTCCCTTCATTCCTGGCTATTTTTATGCATTTATATAAAACCTGAGTTTAGGATAGAATAATGGAGTCACGTCCACTTTCTCTTTAGACTCTCTTCTCTGATATTTACAAAATAGTCAAGCAGTTTTTTTTAACCACTTATTCCCCGGCTCCAGTAAATTTAATGCAGCGGGCAAACTATGTGAGTGTCGTTCTTTACATAATTTTTACTTTTGTCTGGCTGCTGCCGATGGTTTCGACAACTCCAATTTCCACAGCACCCGGATTTAGTACAGAACTCCAATCCAAGGCGGGATCAACGACCAAGATCATCCCAATCCCCATATTGAAAGCTTCAAGCATATCCTCGGAGTGAATTACTCCGGCTTTTTGGAGCCATTGAAACAGAGCCGGTACTTCCCATGATTTGCTGTCGACAATACCCAACATGCCGTCGGGAATAATTCTTTTCAGGTTTCCGGGAATACCACCCCCGGTGATGTGTGCGAGTCCATGCAGCAGATCGGATCCCAGTAAGGGCTGTAATTCCCTTAAATACGAGCGGTGAACACTGAGTAGCAATTCCGCAACCGTAGCGTCACATTCGGGGACGTAGGAATCGACATTTAACTGTAGCTTTTCGAAGACAATTTTACGTGCCAAAGAATAGCCATTGGTGTGTAAACCGCTGCTGGGTAAGCCGATAAGCTTGTCTCCAGGTTTTAGATTGGCAGAAGGCAACAATTTGTCTTTTTCCACCAGGCCGACTATAGTGCCCACCAGATCAAAATCTCCGGGCTGGTATATTCCCGACATTTCTGCCATTTCGCCACCGATGAGGGCACAGCCATTAGCTTTACAGGCAGTCACCAAACCTTCTATAATCTGCTCTATATGTTTGGGATTGAGCAATCCCACTCCGATATAGTCCAGAAAATACTGGGGAATAGCTCCTTGTACCAAGATATCGTTAACGCAATGGTTGACCAGATCTTGACCAATGGTATTTAAAATCCCCGCTTGGATAGCGACTCGGATTTTGGTGCCTACTCCGTCTGTACTGGAGACCAATACAGGTTTCTTCCATGTTTCGAGATCGATTTGGTAAAGACCACCAAAACTACCCAGTTCACTCAGGACGTTTTTATTGTATGTGGCACGAACTGCGGATTTGATCGCTTGTACTGCTTCTTCACCGGCTACGACATTGACGCCGGATGTTTTATAGTTCATTTTATCCATTAGGTAGTCCACTTTATCAAGTCGATATTACGGGTTTGAATCTCGACCATGTCCATTGTCGCCAGTCTGTCCACACTAAAAGAGCTGACGTTGAGGGCAGCAATGATAGTCCCATAGCGTGTAGCTTGTTTTATTACATCCAAAGATAGTTCGTTTTGTCCTGCCAGATAACCCATAAAGCCCCCGGCAAAGCTATCACCGGCACCAGTAGGATCGCAAACATTCTCCACAGGATATGCAGGCAAGAAATAATAGCTATCCGCTGATACCACCACGCACCCATATTCACCACGTTTCACGATTACCAGTTTGGGACCCATCGCCAACGTTTTCTGGGCGGCTGTGAATATACTGTTGGAGTTGGTAAACTGTTTGATTTCGTCTTCATTCATAAATACTATCCCAACCCGTTCAATGACTTTCTTCACTTTCTCGGGGCAACCAGTGATCCAATAGTTCATGGTATCAAAAGCTACATATTGGTAGTGATCTATTTGATCGAGTACTTGTAACTGAAGATCCGGATGGATATTGCCCAGCAGCAGACTGCGGCAGCTTTTACAGCTTTCAGGCAGTACTGGGGCAAAATCTGCAAAGACATTTAACTCTGTCGAGATTGTATCCGCATGGTTCCAATCATGATAAACGCCTTTCCACCGAAAGGTTTTTCCGGGTTCGACCTTGAGGCCGTCAATATTGATCTTATGCTGCTGAATCAATTGCAAGTGTTTATTGGGAAAGTCTTCACCAACGACGCCCACAATAAAGACATCTGTGAAAGTAGATGCTGCGAGAGCTCCATAGACGGCTGAACCGCCCAGAGCATCTGAAACTTGACCCATCGGAGTGACTATGGTATCCAGTCCGATAGAGCCAACTATAACTAAACTCATTTAATAGACTCCGTTTGTGTAGAATCGGCAGAGAGGCTATCAACCGACTCCGCTCCCGATTTCAGATTGATGTTACTTGAATTACCAAGCTTGTTTATTCCCCAGATAATGCCGACCAAAGCAACTACCATCACGATAAGCTTTGACCAATTGTTGCCTTTACGGCGGCGCTGGTTCCAACGCTCCTGCATCTTGTCATTCATTTCACTCATCTCTCACCTAAATCAGTTCTTTTAAAAACGCGGCAAAGCGCTCACTTCCACTGACGAGGTTTGCCATGCTATTGGCATAGGAAAAGCGCACAGTACCATCCATCCCAAAAGAGGATCCCGATACCAGAGCTACATGATGTTTTTCCAGGAGAACGTTGCAAAAGTGATCCGTATCTTTGATCCCGACCTTGTTATTTTTGATGTACCAGCTAATGTCCGGGAAGAGGTAAAATGCACCCTGCGGCTTAAAACCTGTGACGTGTGGATTTTTCATCAATTCGTCGAACAGGAAGTTTCTGCGGGCTTCAAATTCCCGGCGCATCATTTCTATGGAATCATCCTCGGAGTTCAATGCTACCACACATGCTTTTTGGGTGATGGAGTTTACACACGATGTGGAATGCTCCTGGACCCGGCCTGCAGCGGCGATGATCTCTGCGGGACCTGCTGCATAGCCCAAACGCCATCCGGTCATCGCATAGGCTTTGGATACACCATTGATCACTACGGTCTGGTGGATCATTTCCGGCAAGACAGAAGCTATCGATACATGCTCGATACCATCATATACCAAGCGCTCGTAGATCTCGTCTGAAATCACCAGGATATTATGTTTGAGGCAGATCTTGGCGATTGCCGTCAATTCAGATCTGGTATAAACAGTGCCGGTAGGGTTACTGGGAGAATTTAAGAGTAGCACCTTGCTGCACGGGTTTTCATTGATCAAAGTCTCCAATTCCAAGGGGTTTATCTTGTAAGAATCGTGCTCGTGCGTTTGCAATAATACCGTACTGGCATTGGCAAGCATGACTTGATCGGGATAGCTGACCCAGTATGGGACTGGGATAATCACCTGATCGTGGGTATCACAGACAGCGACCAGAATATTGATGATCGAGGCTTTTGCACCAGGTGAAACCAGAATGTTCTTGGCCTCATATTTCAGGCCATTGTCACGCTCCAGCTTGGCACAAATAGCTTTGCGCAGCTCGATGATCCCCGCATTTGCGGTGTATTTGGTAAAATTTGCATCAATCGCCTGATGAGCGGCAGTCTTGATATAGTCCGGAGTAGGAAAGTCGGGCTCTCCCACGCCAAAATTGATGACATCGATGCCGGCATCTTTCATCTCTTTTGCCTTGGCAGACAGTGTCAAAGTGGGCGAAGGCTTGATCAATCTTATGCGGTTAGACAATTTGATAGCCATGATAACCTCTATGTTTCTTATTTGTTATTTGCCATTAATAATACTAACACCGCTGTGTTTACAATATCTTCGAACGAACAACCTCGGGAGAGGTCACAAATGGGTGCGGCCAAACCTTGGATGATGGGGCCAATGGCTTCGGCTTTGGCAAATCGCTGTACCAGTTTATAGCCGATGTTGCCGGATTGCAGATCCGGGAAGATCAAAGTATTGGCAGATCCTGCGACCTTACTATTGGGAGCTTTACTCTTTGCAATAGCGGGAATGATGGCTGCATCCAGTTGCAACTCACCATCATAATCAAAATCTACATTTCTGGAATCAATAATCTTCATTGCGGATGTCACTTTTTCTACCAGTTCGTGCTCTGCACTGCCCTTGGAGGAAAAGGATAGTAATGCCACCTTGGGTTCATCTCCGATAATCGATCTGCGAGTAGCTGCAGTGGTGATAGCAATATCCGCCAATTGATCTGCTGTGGGATTGGGGACAACTGCGCAATCTGCAAAAAAGAACAGTGAATCCTGGCCCATAAAGTCCGGGATCACCATAATGAAGGTACTGGATACCGTTTTCAGTCCGGGCATCACTCCTACTACCTGCAGCGCTGCACGTAAGACATCTGCAGTGGTATTTGCGGCTCCGGCGACCATGCCGCCGACGATGCCAAACTTGACCAGGAGTGCACCAAAAAACAAATGATGCTTTACAGTCTGCAGGGCTTGCGCTTCTGTCACACCCTTGTCTTTGCGTTTCTGATAGAAGAAGTCGGCAAATTCACCGATCCGTTCGTAATGTTCAGGGTCTACGATCGTGGCACCTGATATGTTCAAACCATACTTATCAGCATCACTGTTTACTTGCTCGGTATTACCGACCAATACGACGGAAGCCAATCCATCTGCCAATATCTGTGCTGCTGCCCGGAGGGTTCTTTCGTCAAATGCTTCCGGCAATACAACAGAACCGTTTGTAGCTTTTGCTCTGCTTTTCAAAGTTTCCAATATGGTCATTCTATTCTCCTATCTCAATCATTTTCTACTACTATTAAAGAAAGATCTGCAAAACGTAAGAACTCTGCACGTACCATACTCAACAATGCATAGCGATTACGGCGTAAGTCCTCATTCTCACAATTCACCAATACCGCGTCAAAGAAGGCATCGATGTTTGCCCCCATCGCTACCAAGTGGAGCAGAATCCCTGGATAATTGTGGCGTACAAACTCTACATCAATCGCCTGGTGGAGGGTTTGCAAAGCTACCAGGAGAGCACCTTCTTCCGCGAGTTCAAAGAGCTCGGGATTGGGGTTACTGTGTTCGGTGACTGCAGCTATGATATTTGAGACGCGTTTGAACCCGATCACAAGCTTGACAAAATCTGCTTCGGAACGGATTTGCTGCAAGGCGCTTGCCCGATTTTGCAGCTCAACTATACTCCTGGGATCGATGCACATCACACTATCGATCACGTCATAACTCAGGTCCTGCTGTTTCAGCAGCCACACAATGCGTTGCCGGAAAAAACCTATCAAGGAGTTTTGGAGCTTGGCATCGCTCGCATCTACGACATCTATTTGATCCAGGCAATATTGAATCAATTGAATAAGATCTATGTTCCATTTCCGATCTGCGATGATTTGGACGATGCCATTCGCCGCTCGGCGCAGGGCATAGGGATCCGCAGATCCGGTAGGCATCAAGCCAATCCCGATGATTCCGCAGACTGTATCCATTTTGTCGGCTACGGCCACGACTGCACCACAGACCGAGCTGGGTAATTCATCATTTTGTCCCCGTGGCATATAGTGTTCATATATTCCGTCTGCCACTTCCTGGGTTTCGCCACCAGCAGTGGCATATTGTTTTCCGATGTAGCCCTGAAGCTTGGTAAATTCCTTTTCACCCAGCATCAAGGTCACCAAATCTGCCTTGGCCAGCTGTGCGGTACGCAGAGCTTGAGCAGTGGCCTGAGCATCAAAATCTAAGCTTTGGCAGATATAGCCGGTGATCCGCTCCACGCGTTTGGATTTGTCTGCCACTGTGCCCAGTTTGGAGTGAAATACAACCTCGGACAGCTTTGGCAAGTAATGATCCAGGGGATATTTGGTATCTTCATCAAAATACCACAACGCATCTGCCAATCTGGGTTTCACTACTTTTTCGTTACCACTGCGGATTACATCCGAATATCTGGGATCCCCGTTGGAGATAAATACAAATATGTTGCTGAGCTTGCCTTCAGGGCCTTCCACAGAGAAATACTTCTGGTTTTGACTGATCGTGGAAGTGATAATCTTGGCAGGTAACTTCAGGTAAAACTCTTCAAAATGTGCCAGTACTGCAGTAGGATACTCTACCATGTCGCATACTGTACTCAGTAGTTTTTCATCCGGTACCACGGAAAATCCCTGAGGCAATATGTCCGAAAGCTGGGTCTGGATCACTTGCCTACGGGCATCCCGATCGGCGATTACCCACTCTGCAGCCAGGACATCAAAATAGGCTGCCGCCTGCTTGATCTCGATGGTTTTATACATTCCCCTCAATCTGTGGCCGTAACTGATGTTTCCGCTTTGAATACCGTCGAATGCTATAGGCAGTACGTCGGTATCCCACAGAGCAAGGATCCATCGGATGGGCCGTGAAAAGCTAAGCTGCTGTGTTTTCCAGATCATGCGCTTGGCACAAGGTATCTGGGAAATCATCCCGGTAGCCCAATTCTGCAAGATCTCGGCAGTTGCCAAGCCTTTTTGGGTATATTTCAAGGCAATAAACTCACCTTTCTCTGTACTTTCAATATATGCATCTTCTGCAGAGGCATTATTTTTCTTCAAGAATCCCAATGCTGCAGGGGTCATCTTGCCGCTGTCATCATAGCATATCTTGCGAGCCGGACCGGATTTTTGAATTTCAATATCTGCCTGATACACGTCCACACCAAGAGCCAGCAAAGCTATGCGTCTGGGAGTGGAGGCCTGTTTGATCGAGAGGCAATCAAGACGTGAATCCTGTAACAATTGTTTGAAGGACTGATACATGAAGTCGATGGCCGGAGCGATGTGTTCGGCTGGCAGTTCTTCGACTCCGATCTCTATTAGAAAATCTCTTTTATCCAAATTCTCCCCGGTAAATTATGTATTTTTAGAAATTGTGTTTCAATGATACTTGATTGACAAACCCCAAATCTCCGTAAGAGGATAGCGCATAGTCTATATTATAACTCTTCCAAATCCAACCCAAGCCGGCAGAAATACCGGATGCATTTTCCCAGGTTCCGCCGGTGCGCCAATCCCCGGCATTTGTTTTATAACCAGCTCTCAGTTGCAGATATGGGTTCAGGGTGTAATCCACTCCAAATTTGCCCACAAAATTCTGTCCGGTAGCTTTGCTGATATCCAGCGCGGTCAGGATATCGTTGCGGATCTGATAGCTAAAGCCTGCCGTAAATGTCAGAGGCAATCTTTCCTTGTATTTATCACCCGTATAATATGTGATTTGCCTTCCGAAGTTCTTCATGGAAAGGCCAACTTTAACCTTTTCATTCATAGGATGATGAATGATCCCGGCATCGATCATGACTGCCGCTGCAGAGCTGTCGTCAATTTTATCATAAACCATCTTTACAGTTCCACCCAAATCTATCGCCGGATTAGCGAGCTTTGCCAGTGATGCTCCGATGATGATGTTCTGAGCCCCAAAAGTCTCTCCGGTTTCGATCAAATTGCCATTTTGGTCTACTTCTGTGCGATCTATCGAGCCAAAATTTAAGTAGTTGATAAACACTCCATAGGCGCTATACTTGTCCTTTGGCATTAGCAACTGTACCGATCCACCCTGAGTATCCAGGAAGTAATTCATATAAGTGGAAGAAACGGCTCTCTGGGGTAGTCGAATAATCGAGGCGGGATTAAATTGCATACCATCCACGTTGGTCACGACTCCGGTCATGGCTTGTCCCATTGCATTTGCATGTGCCGAATAGACGAGCTTGAGAGAGTTAAAACCCGTAGTTCCGGCATCCTGGTTGATAGCTGTGAGGCCGGCAACCCAGCAGAGACTAAGGAAGGTTAGTAAGATTGCTGATGATGATATCTTCAATTTTGTGCACATATTGAAATAACTCCTCCTCCGAAGAGGCTTTTAAAATCTGCTGCCGATTTTCTTCCTGCCGCAGATATTCAGATAGAGAGCGTAGGATTCTCATGTATTGCTGATTGGAACTTTGTGGCACGGCAATCATAAAGATAATACGCACAGGTAGATTATCGATGGATTGATAAGCAATGGCTTCCCGGGTCATGCAAACGGCAATTTGCAAACAGGAGACCGTCAAATCCCTGGCATGTGGAATCGCAATTCCGCGCCCAATACCGGTACTCATAATTTCCTCACGACCTTTTACCGCCGCAAAAAAACGATCCGGAAAGCTGAGACAACCTGTCTCTGAGAGCATACCTGACATGTATTCCAGGCAGGCATTTTTGTCTGCAAAGCGGTCGACAATACGCACCAATTCGGGTCTAAAAAGTCTGTTCATTCAACTCACCACAAATTTACTATGAACCATGATTTATCCTAGTATGTAATCGTCAATCAAATAATTGGATATCCTTCGGCATATATGGCTCTACCCGGCACAGTCAAGATATGCAAATTGACATTGACCCAGATAGCCGTCACTCGCAGAAAAAACCACCCTCGTAAGGCTACAGAACAGGGCTTTCTAGGGCTAACGGTAACAGAAATGTAAAACGCGTTCCTTCTCCTTCCTCACTTTCCACCTCCAGCAAGCTCCCGTGTTTCTTGATGAAGTCATGACAGATCAACAAGCCCAGACCAGTGCTGCGCTCGCCCTTTGTCCCCGGACGCGAAACATTTTCCCCCGGCATAAACAGCTTTTCCCGTAGGGTGTTTGGCATCCCTATTCCGGTGTCAAACACAGTTATTTGGACCATTTGATCTGCGGTTGGAATTGCCTTCAGCTTCACATATCCGTGTTCATGTGTATATTTAATGGCATTTGCCAGCAAGTTTCTCAGCACGGTTTGTAACATATGTTGATCCGCCCGGACAGCCAAATCCGGCGGGTATTCCGCAGTGAACACTACTTTTTTTATGCTGGATTGGGTTTCAATATATCCTTTCACGTGGAGCACCACTTCATGGAAATTGCAGCTTTTGGGCTTAAAGGCAGTATGCCCGGCCTGGAAGGCAGACCATTTCAACAGATTTCCTATCAGTATATTGAGTCGGATCGATTCTTCATGGAGCATGTGCGCCAGTTCATCGCTTTCTACCACATCGGAATTGTGGACAGAAGATTTCATCAATTCCGTCAATCCCACGAAATTGCCGACCGGACCCTTGATATCATGAGCAATCACCGAAAACATCTTGTCTTTCTGTTCATTAAGCTCTGTCAATTGAATTTCGTTTTCCTGCAGTTGCAAGTACTTGCGGGCATTGGCAATTCCCAATGCGCAAATATTGCTGAGGAAGGCTGCTAACTGATCGTAGTGATCTTTGTACTGAGGAAATGAAATCTCCATCAGTTTAAAAATTCCGAGTAGTTTTTCTTTATCGCGCACATTGATCCGCAAATCGTTAGGACCGCAGTTTTCAAAATCCAGATCGTCCTTTGTAATACCGGCCTGCTGAACGGGAGACACTCGGTAAACTATCGGCTCTCCGGATTGTGAACCAAAATATGGCACATAGACTATCGTCCGTGCCGAAAACAGCAAATTGAACAAGTCCATGATACTATTGACTATCTGCGTCTCGGATGTCAAGGTGGTGAGACTTGCAATCTGATCAAATACCATTGCATAATCGGCGGTTTGACGCGTCAACCTGGCTAAACTGGTACGCAGATAAAGCCTTTCTTTTTCATAGCGCCATTGTGAGACCATGCTCTTCATAAAGTATTCACAGAAGTCAATACCTACATCCAAAACCTCGTATTCCAATCCTATGTATGCCGAAACCTTCCGCAATTCCGGCTCAAAATCCGACATTACGCCTGTATCAAAATACATCAGTTTCTGTGCCGATTCCCGGAAAAACTCTTTGATGGACGTTTCGTCGAATCCCCAGCTATCCAGTGTTTCCCAGCAATGCTGCAGCCAACCGCTGGAGATGAGGTAATACCCCTGGGAGATATATGTATTCAGTATGCCTTTATTGAGAAAGAGTTCAAAACAGTTCTCCAGATTGTGCAGCTTGAACTTGCCAGCCAATTCAAGCTCGGCGGATCTCACGCACACACTACCTATAATCCGCACATTTTCGCTATGCGCCACACTGCTGACTGCCTTTATCAGTTCATCCGTTCCCAGTAGAGCTTTGCTGCAATCGGTATCCATCACTTCTATGCTTACATCTGTGTAAGCATTCTTCTGCACCAGGTAAACCAGTTCCGGTGCGATGTTTTTGCAGACAAATATATGGAGCTTATCCAAATCTCTGTTCCGGGGTTTCGATCGGGTATTGTCCCCATTTGTGAACAGCAGCTACTATGGCATAGATTGTGTCATCCGAAATCTGCCACGGTAACTCACCATGATTGTCCATCAGGATAAAACCACCGCCACTACCAGCCTTTTGAATCAACTGCCGAACTTTGTGCTCCATGGTTTGGGCGTCCCAATTTCGCATCTCTATAGCATTCAAATTCCCAAATAGCGTTACCTTACCTCTACACCGACCTTTGATCTCTGCAATGTCCTCTTCGGCACTGACTCCAATTCCGGCTGTACCGGTCTGAATGAGATCGTCCAAGATAGGCAAACATCTTCCGGAAGCCATGTGTGTAATGACTGCGCCTTTGGTTTGGGGTATGATCCGCTGTGCCACGCGGAAACCTGTTTCCAGATATAGCTCCGGGGGAATTATCGTAGGTGATGACACCGGATCAAAATAGACTATAGCCGTTGCACCTGCAGCCAGCTGAGCATCGGTCCATGCCCTGCAAAACTCGATGTTCTTTTCCATCAGTTTCCAAAACAAGTCACGATGATCGTAGATCAGGTCCAAATACTTGTCAAAGCCCATTTGCATAACAGGCAGAGAAAAGGGAGACATCACCACTCCCACAATCGGGATCTGATCCGTAGCAATCGCTTTGAGCTGCGTGATGGCATCCAATGTAATCCTCAGATGCGGATTTGTCTGCACATCCGGCACCTGCATGCTGAGAATATCATCATGCTTGCGGAGAAATGGCTCTCCCGAATTAGGTGGACCGTCTTCGACATAGATGACTTCTCCACCAAAGGCTGCAATCTCCAATGGAGCGTGTAAAAATCCGATATAAGCATCGCTGTGGTACTTTTGCATCAGCCTGATTTGTCCCTCGACTACATGCTCTGCTTTCGAAAAATAATCTTTGATGCTGAGCCCCATTTCCTTGGCTCCATGTAAGGTAAGTGGCAAAATCACAGGAACTCTATCTGCTTCCTCGTGCGATAAAGCTGCTACGACTCTTTGCATAGCACTATATTGTGGCATAATACTCTCCTACGTACCTGTTCACAACCTCAACGGCAATCCCCGCATTATCACCCGTGGCATCTGCATCAACCTCTTTGTAGAGGTTTTTATCGAGGCGGAATGGAGCTCCCCCCACCACAATTTTGACTCCCTCCGGTTTGAGCTGCCGGGTAATTTCCTTCACATGTAAAGCTGAGGGCAACATCAACACGGATATCAGCAGGATTTTGACCTGGTGCTTCCGCACTAAACCTACAAGTTCCCGCGCCGTTAAACCCTGCCCCAAGTCAATCAATTCAAATCCCGAGGCACGGAGAGCAGAATAAACTACCCGCTTTCCCAAAACATGGTGATCCAGCAATACAGCAATCCCGATCGGAGGCTGATCGGTTCTCAGGGGGTTCCCGGGGGGGAGTATTTCATCGATTAGGGATTCACAGATGCGTCCTGACATATATACCTGCGAAAGTGCGACCGTTCCTTTTTCCCAGCAATCGCCCACAAATTCCAGGGCCGGAACCACCAATTGATTTGTAATTGTGATAGGATCGACTGTTTTCATCATATCATCGACAAGAGATTTTGCCGTGTCCTTGTCCAAACATAACAGTGCTGCTATAAAGCTGTCGAGATAGGGCTGGTTGTCCATAATCTACCTCCTTTATATTCTCGAAAATCATTACCCAAATATAAGGGTAAATACCAAACTAATCAATTCTCCGCAAATAGGCAAGTACTTTTCGCTGTTATGAAGCTTCTTATAGTCCTGGATTTTGGCTCTCGGGTGCAAAATCTGAATTATGTTCAGTTAATGGAGGTTGAGGTATAGCTATTTAAAGCGAATGAGCCACTTATTACTTACTTTTGATTGACAATAAAACTCCATGTGAGAAACTTGTTAAAAGGATAATAGGGAGGCGATCATGAAATTCAACGAGATACTGAACCAGGTAAAGTCTGTTCTCACCAGTTTCACAGGTGCAAATCTGTCCTTTGGCAAACCAATGACTGTGAATGAAATGACAATTATTCCTGTCGCAAAAACCAGCTTTGGTTTTGGTGGCGGCGGGGGTAATAGCGGCAAAAAGAAAAGCTCCAAATCCCGCCCCGAATCCGACAAACCGGTATCCAACCCAGCGGCTGAACCAGATGAGCAACCTCTGGAGACCCCGGTCGATGCCACGACCCCTGCTGCGCTTCCCGAAGATAGCTATGGCGGTGGCGGTGGCGGTGGTTTGAAGACAAACCCAATTGGCATATATGTGATCCGCGGAACTAGCGTGAAATTTTATCCTGTGCTCAGGTACGAGCAAATACTCGCTACCCTCACCGTAATAAGTGCCATCATCATCCGTTTCATCAAACTAAAACGCAAATAGAAAGGTAAGAAAACACATGATCCTAACCAACGAAAAACTCCATCCCATCCCCTTCACAAACATTCCCGCCGGCTTCCAAATCGAAGCTCTGCAGGACGTAAAGGCTTATTATGAACAAATCACATCGACTGCCCCCCAAAACGCTACAGAGTTGATAACTCTCATGGAAAAATCTTCGGATATTAGTGCCGCACTCAGTGATGAGCTCTCGTGGCGATATATCCGGATGACCTGCCATGCCGATGACGAAACTTTCGAAAAAGCCTACAATGACTTCTACAGCAATATTTTTGCTCCCACAGAGCCATACCGCTTTGAGGTTCAAAAACTCTTTTATGAAAGTCCCTACCGTGATGATCTCGACCCGGAACTATACCTCCACCTGGAACAGATAATCTCAAACGAGATACAGCTCTATCGTGAAGAAAATATCCCGATCAAGATCCAGGAATCCGAGCTTGCCAACCGTTATGGCGGATCCGTCAGCAAGATGACTGCCATGATTGATGGCCAGGAAAAAACTGTCTCTCAGCTCTCGGTCTATATGCACGAGCAGGATCGAGCCAAGCGTGAAGAAGCATGGCGTCTGCGCATGGGCTGTTATGCCGATCGGCAAGTAGATCTGGACGCTCTGTTCGACGAACTGCGGAACCTGAGAAATCAGATAACTGCAAACACCGGATTTGATAATTATCGCGACTATATGCACAAGAGCATGGGGCGTTTTTCTTACACTCCCGATGATCTGCTGCAGTTTCATGATTCTGTAGCCACGGTTGTCGTACCCTTTATCAAAGAGCTCAATCAACACCGTCAGAGTGTATTGGGTGTCGAGTCCTTACGTCCCTGGGATACCACTGTAGATCTGGATGGCATTCAGCTCAAACCATTTGAGACCACTGCAGAGTTTATCGATAAAGCTATTATCATTCTCAATAAAATCAATCCCCGCTATGCCTTGCAACTCGAGATGATGAACAATACGGGATTGCTGGATCTGGAAAACCACAAAGGCAAAGCCCCGGGTGGATACAATACCGGCATCAACAACTTGGCTTCGTCCTTTATATTTATGAACCATGTCAAGCTCCACAACGACGTCGTGACCTTGCTCCACGAAGCCGGTCATGCCATGCACAGCACCGCTGTCAAAGATATTACTATCGATTTTTATAGAGAACCACCCAGTGAAGTGGCAGAATTGGCTTCGATGACGATGGAGCTACTGTCCATGGACTATTGGAACGAGTATTATCCCAATGCAGCGGACTTCAAAAAAGCCAAGAAAGATCAATTGATCGGAACCCTCTCTTTTTTGCCGTGGTGCATGAATGTAGATGCTTTCCAGCATTGGATTTATCTCCATCCCATCCACACCCCGGCGGAACGGGCTCAAGCCTTTGTCGAGATTAATAACCGCTTTTCTTCCGGGATAGATTGGAGCGATCTGGAGGAATATCATAAAATCCTCTGGATGTCTCAGTTGCACATCTTTGAAGTTCCATTTTATTATATCGAATACGGGATGGCGCAGTTAGGTGCCCTCTCGATTTATATGAACTATCGCAAAAATCCGGAGCAAGCTCTGAAGGCTTACGATGAATTTTTAAATCTGGGCTACAGCAAACCCGTCAGTGAGCTGTATCTGGCTGCGGGAATCAAGTTTGACTTCTCTGAAGAGCGAATTCGTGAATTAGTAGAATTCGTACGGTCCGAAATCGAGAACCTTTAGTCTATATCACGGTCCGGGGTTTCGACTCCGGACTTTTTCTTTCATCACATCAGTACAAGGATATGTCATGTTATGCATCATCAGTGATAGCCACTACGCCCCCTACAATATCGCCACCGAAGAATACCTGCTCCAAAACAAAGACGATGACTGCTTTTTGCTCTATCGCAACGAGCCTTCTATCATCGTGGGTAAGCATCAAAACACCCTCTCCGAAATCAATAGTGACTTCGTCAAAGCTCAAGGCATCCCCGTTGTGCGCAGGATGACAGGTGGTGGAACTGTGTTTCACGACATGGGTAACCTCAATTTTTGCTTTATTATGAACAATGCCGAAGACACATCCTGGACTTTTGAAAAATACACGCGGCCAGTGTTACAAGTGCTCCACGATTTGGGCATCGATGCCAAGCTGGAAGGCAGAAACGATCTCACCATAGGCGGCAAGAAATTTTCCGGTAATGCAAAAATGACTTATCGCAACAAGGTTCTCCAACACGGGACCATTCTCTTCTCATCCAAGATGACGGACCTCAGTGCAGCACTCAAGGTCAATCCCCTCAAGTTCACAGATAAAGCCGTGAAATCCGTACAGTCCCGCGTCACCAATGTCAGCGAACACCTCAGTACGCCCTTGGATCTGGACGATTTTATCGCTCTGGTGCACAATTATGTGCGCTCCCTCTACCCTGAAGCCATGGACTATAGCTTTTCAGCGGCCGAGCAAGCTGCAATTTCGGCCCTGGTAGATACCAAATATGGAACCTGGGACTGGAATTATGGAGCTTCTCCCAAATACAATTTTAGCAAGGCTATCCGTACCAAAGCCGGGACTATCGAATTTTATCTCAATGTGTCCAAAGGAAAGATTGACACTTTGCAGATTTATGGAGATTTCTTTGGCAGAAAGGATATTGATGAGTTCGCGGCCGCTCTCATCGGCGTCTTACACAATCCCCCTGAACTCTTACAAATCCTTCAGAACCTGGATGTAGCATCCTATTTTGGGGATGTCAGCCCCTCCGAGATCTTGGAAGGCCTGTTCTAGTTAGTTTCCCTGCTCCGCTTGGTAGGCACATTGTGTGCTTTCATCTTGCGAAACAGATTTGTGCGGTCTATTCCCAAAGCGGCAGCAGTCTCGATCACATTCCATTGATAGATTGCCAATTGTTGAATAATGTAGTCTCGTTCATATCTTTTGAGGGCTGCCTTCAGCGAAGTGTCCGGCTTTTCAGAATCATCGCCAAAGAGATCAAAATCTTCATCCCGCAGATAGCTCCCCGGTGCCAGCTCCACGGCGCGTAGCAACGAGTTTTCCAGTTCCCGGATGTTTCCCGGCCAATCGTATTCCATCAATTTTTGCATCAGTTCGGTAGTGATAATTTTCGATTCTTCCTTCCGCCCATCCGCATAGTGATTTAAAAAATACTCCACCAAGGAGGGGATGTCCTCGCGTCGAGCCTTCAGAGGAGGTAGCTCGATATTCAAGATGTTGAGGCGTTGATACAAATCCTGACGGAATGTACCTTCTGCCATCATCTCTTGCAAGTTTTTATTGGAAGCTGCCAGAATGCGGACGTCAAAATGCGTCACCTTAGTCGAGCCGATCCTGCGAAACTGGCGATCCTGAATCACACGGAGCAGCTTTGCTTGCTGATCTACCGTGAGTTCTTCGATTTCGTCCATCAGCAGCGTACCGCCATTTGCCTGTTCAAAAAAGCCACGATGGTCGCTGATCGCACCCGTAAACGAACCTTTGGCATGTCCAAACATCTCACTTTCAAACAGCGAATGCGGGATGGCCGCACAGTTGAACGCCACAAAGCCCTTTTGGGCACGTTTTCCCAACACGTGAATCGCCTTGGCCACCAATTCCTTGCCGGTTCCTGTGTCTCCGGTGATCAGCACATTGGCATCGGAGCCCGAAAACTTGATGATCCGCTCGTATATATTTTTCATCACCGGAGATTCTCCCACGATATGGGATTTTGCCCGGATCAGTTCGTATTCCAGATACTTTTTGGAGAGCGCTTTTTCGATAGTGAGCAACAACAGTTCGTTGTCTATCGGTTTTTCCAAAAAATGAAAAGCGCCCATCTTCACAGCTTCGATGGCACTTTTAACGCTCACATTGGCACTCATCATGATCACTGAAACATAGGGTTTTTCTTTCAGTGTCCATTTCAGTAGTTCCATCCCATCAATCTCCCGGGGTAAGTGCAAATCCAGCAACACCAGATCTATGGGATACTGGTCGAGCTTGCGGGATGCTTCCATGCTGTCAAAAGCGACCTGAACCTTGTAATTGTTACGCTCCAAGACATTGGAGATCATACGGCAGATCACGACGGAATCATCTACACAGAGTATAGTTTTTTGATGCACTTTCACAGCCTCCTGAACATTGAACACGGGGTTAAATTGCAAATATTACAAATCAATAAGCTTTCTTTCATCTCTTTCCTTTCCATGATAGGTCTATTATGTTGTACTTTTGACGAACCCTCTCGCCTAATACCATAGAGGAAAGCAGTTTATCTTTGTCAACAAAAACTTTGCGGGTTGTTGCAAAACTTGCGATTTCGTGCCCGACAGTAGGGGCGATCGGCGAATCGCCCGCAAAACACTTTTGTGCAAACTCCGGTTGGTAGTTCCGTTGTGGCTAATTGCATTCTCCCTTAATCGCAGGATCCACTTTGTAACACGTTTATAGTCTTGCATTTAGCTCACCCTCACCCCAGCCCTCTCCCAAAATGGGAGAGGGAGTCAATCCCGGGCAGATACAAAGATCTGCCATCCGATGTGCGGAGCATCGGCATGCTCCGGCTACGGCGTCCTGCTCTCTCCCTATTGAGATATGGCTATGATGTGGCTATGCCGCCCTATGATTCATGGGGCGGCATAGCCACATCATAGCCACAACTAAGTAAGGAAGGGGCTGGTTTCGGGAAAGAAAGATGCCGGAACGGCCAGACTCCCCTCGCCCATCTTGAGAGAGGGGCCGGGGGTGAGGGCGAGTTAAATCCATGCATATGATGAAGTTACCTTGTGTCGCCCCTGAGGCGACACTAAAAAAAAAGGGCGACCCGCCGGTCGCCCCTACATAATCAATCATAATGATAGGGCGAACGCAATTCGCCCCTACGGTACTATATCATCCGGATAATCCAGATGGGCTTTACTCCTGTTTACTCGAAGCGCAAGACTACGAATTGGGGAGTTTTGTTTTTATCAATCACGTACAAACGGATGATTTTGCGTTTGGCCTTTTCCATTTTGGATTGGACGTCAGTCATCACTTTATTGAAGTCTGCGGGACTGTTGACTTCGATGCCTTCGACGGAGGCGATGACGGCACCTACTTCGATGCCGGCTTTAGCTGCTGGTGAATTGGCACTTACAGCGGTAACCACTACGCCTTTATCGGCAGTGACGCCGAGGCGTTTGGCAATCTGGCTATCCAGAGCTTCCACGCTGATTCCGGATCCAACCGGAGCTTTTCCGCCTTTGTCGAGCGTTGCCACTGTTCCATCATCCGGGAAGGCATCCAGCGTGATTTTGATCACTTCTTCCTTGTTGTCGCGCACGATCTTCACGGGGAGCGCTTTGCCAATGGCAGAGGTAGCAACTGCAATGCGGAATTTGGGAACGTTTGGCACTCTTTCGTTATTAAATTCCAGAATCACGTCACCCGCTTTGAGTCCGGCTTTTTCGGCAGGTGAATCCTTTTCCACATTTGCCACCAGTACACCGGCTACTTCTTTGAGGTTAAAAGATTCCATGATGTCCTGACTGATTTCCTGCGGCAGAATACCGATGAAGCCTCTTGCGACTTTGCCCGTTGCAACCAGGTCATCCACTACTTTTTTGGCGAGATTGATGGGGATGGCAAAGCCGATCCCGATATTGCCGCCGCTGGTGCTGGTGATGGCAGCATTGACGCCGATCACTTCACCATTGATATTGAGCAGGGGTCCGCCGCTGTTGCCGGGATTGATCGCAGCATCTGTCTGGATATAATCCTGATAAGCGGGAGAGCTGTCACCAAATTTCAGATTGGCTCTACCCAGGGCAGAGATTACGCCAAGGGTGACTGTCCGATCCAGCCCTGCATCGCCAAAGGGATTACCGATCGCAATCGCCCATTCGCCGATTTCCAGTTTGGAAGAATCGCCCAGAGGCACGACGGTGACCTTCTCGCCATCTTTGACGGTGATTTTGATAACAGCAACGTCGGTATTGGGATCCAAACCCACGACCGTTCCTTCATAGGTGACTTTATCTGCCAAAGTGACGGTGATCTTGCCATCTTTCCCTTTTTCGACCACGTGATTGTTCGTCATGATAAAGGCTTCACGGGTGGAGGTATTGTATTCATAGATAAATCCGCTACCCATCGAGGTGACAGGACGCTGCCGTTGCTGGGGTTGTTGTGGAAAGAAATAGCGGAAAAAGTCGTCGTCCATAAATGGATTGTTGTTGCTGACGTTTACAGTGGCTTCGACCCGGATCTGAACTATTCCGGCACGAGTGGCTTTGACCACATCGACGACAGGATTGTTGGATGCCATATTTGAAGTCAGGATTTTTGCCGATGCCATGGCAACTAGGCACAGCAAAATAGTTATCAGTAGGATGTGTTTTGAATGCTTCATGGTTTTCTCCTATTTTTGATTTATCTCAAATATACGTTCTAACTCATATCAAAATCATCATATAGTAATTCCCACACACATTTAATAGGCACAAAATCCTGATATAGGCTCTATTGGTCAAGAAAAAAATCCTTGCCATAAAATCCGATTTCAATAGCAATGAATAATTAGTGACTCATCATCGGTTCCGAGGTATTGACCAATATGGCAGGATCAAACGAATATGAAAAGAACATCCTGATGCCCGTAAAATTCCTGCGCGGCATTGGAGAGTATCGTGCCCGTGCTTTGACTCGATTGGGCGTGCAGAGCATCCTCGATCTCATGGAACTCTTTCCCAAAGCTTATATCCAACGTCAGATGAATACCCAGATATTAAACATGAATCCCGGAGATCGTATTGCGATTACTGCCATGATCAGTTGGAAAGACATCCGGGTCACCGCATCCAACCGCAATCAGCTCAATATTGGCATCAGTGATGGACGTGCTATGCTGGTCTGCACCTGGTTCAAGTATCCTAAAAGCTATGAAGAATTATTGACCCAAGGCAGCACTATTTGGGTCAGCGGAATTGTGAGCGAATTTAACGGTCAGTTGCAGCTTATCCATCCGGATTTTGAGCTGATCGACAACGATAGTACGGACGACTCGTTTTGGAAAGATCGGCCGGTGTTGCCGGTATATCCCCTTACTGCCACATTTAGCCAAAACATGATCCGCAAGTATGTGTATAATGCCTTCTGGCTTTTTGCCACATACATTGAAGAAAATTTACCCCCGCAACTACTGGCAAAACACCAGTTCCCAAATCGCAAAGATGCCTTGCAAATGATGCACTTCACTACTCATCCGGAGCAAATCGAGAGCATCCGTTACCGCTTTGTCTATGAAGAACTGTTTTACACCCAGATTTTGTGGGCACGACATCGGCATTTTCACATTACTCAAACCATTGGCATCAGCTTTGAAAACAAAAAGCACCTTACTACTCAGCTATTTCAGAGCTTGGCTTTCACTTTGACAAATGCCCAAAAACGCGTGATCCGGGAGATTTTCGCCGATATGACCTCGGATCGCCAGATGTCCCGCTTGCTCCAGGGAGACGTGGGCTCCGGTAAGACGATCGTGACGCTCTTTGCTATGCTTTTGGCAGTGGAAAATGGCTATCAGGCTGCACTGATGGCTCCCACCGAAATTCTGGCAGAACAACACTTTGGAAGCATTAGCCGCTTACTGGAGAACATCCCTCTGAAAATCTGCCTTCTGAAGGGTGGAGCTTACAAAGGGAAGGCACAGCAAAAAGAAGAGATCGCCGCCGGCGAGATCAACATCGTGATCGGTACTCATGCAATCATTCAAGCCGATATTCGCTTTGCACGACTGGGTTTTGCTGCGGTGGACGAGCAGCACCGTTTTGGGGTCGAACAACGGGCAAAACTGGCAAGAAAAGACGAACATCCGGACCTCTTATACCTTTCTGCAACGCCGATCCCCCGCTCGCTCTCGATGACCGTCTATGGAGATCTGGAAGTATCCGTACTGGATGAGTTACCGCCCAATCGGAAGCCGGTGCTCACCAAAATCCGTTCCAATGCCAAGATCGATCTGGTGTTTGCCGAGACGCGAAAAGAACTGGCAAAAGGCAGGCAAGTTTACATAGTCTGTCCCCTGATCGAAGAATCAGACAAAATCGACCTCATCGATGCCCAGCGCTTGTATGCTCACGTATCCCAAAAAGTCTTTACCACTTCCCGCTGTGCTATCTTGCACGGGAAGATGAAGAATGCCGAAAAGGAAGAGATCATGCATGCCTTTAAAGACGGTGAAATCCATGTTTTGGTCTCCACCACTGTGATCGAGGTGGGAGTCGATGTGCCCAATGCCACGGTCATGATCATCGAGCATGCGGAACGCTTTGGCCTGGCACAAATGCATCAGTTACGAGGTAGAGTCGGACGGGGCGCGGAGCAGTCTATCTGTTATCTGATCGAGCATTTCCCGATCAGTGAAGTGGGCAGACAGCGGTTGGCAACGATGGCAGATTCGAATGATGGCTTTTTGATTGCGGAAAAGGATCTGGAATTACGTGGACCGGGGGATTTCTTTGGGACAGAGCAGTCCGGCATGCCGCAATTTCGCTTTGCCAATATCATGCGAGATCAAGCTGTGCTGCAAATTGCCAGAAATGATGCCTTTGAGATAATAGCTGTGGATCCGGAGTTCGTGATGCCCGAAAACGCCATTATCAAAAGGACTATCACACAGCAACTGCACAAAAAAGAGGAACTGATTCAATACTAATCCGCATGAAGATCAAAAAAAGGTTTGACTGAATTAGCAATTTGCCAATCAATGTAAAAAAACAATCGAGGTAATGATGAAGAAGTTTTACATAGTCTCCTGCTTACTACTCCTCTTTGGAGTCAGTTTGCTCTCTGCATTCAGTTTTGACCCCAACACTTCTGTATCCAAAACTATCGTCGTCTGCTTTACCAAAGATGCAATCGGAACCCAAGACAGATCCATCGATTTCAATATCCAGGATGGTGTCGTGGTTACCGGTCTTGCTTCCTTTGATAACTTGGCAAAGCGATATCAAATAGTCGGTTTGGAAAGATTTTTTGACGCTGTAAAAGTTCCGCAGTGGAACGATAACGGCATTTATATGCAGAACATTTATAAAGCCAGATTGGCTTCTGATGACGTCATGGACGCAGCTTTGGCAGAATTGATCAAAGACCCTGCCCTGCGTTATGCAGAATTTGAGACAGTCAATCGTCAGTATTTTGTACCCAACGATCCTATGGTGGCTCAGCAATATGCCTTGGACGTAATCCAGGCTTACGAAGCATGGGACTATACTATGGGTTCCCATGATGTCAAATTGGCAGTCACAGATTCCGGTGTAAAATGGAATCACCCCGACTTACGTGCCAATATTTGGGTCAATCCTGCGGAAGCTCCAGGCATGACAATCAATTGGGATGCCGGAACTTACAGTGGTGGTAATGGCGTTGATGCCGGTGAAGGCGGAAACAAAGCCGATGATCTCATGGGCTGGAACTTTTACCCACCAGTGAGCAACAACCCCATGCAAAACTGGCCGGACAATTATCATGGTACACATGTTGCGGGTTGTGCTGCAGCAGTTGGCAACAACATGATCGGTGTCTCCGGCTCTTGCCCCATCGTATCTATCATTAGCTGCAAAGGCGCTCCTCACACTTCCAGTGTCAATACTGTTTATGATGGCTACAATCAGATGAAATATGCCGCTGAAGTCGGTGCCCATGTAATCAATGCCAGCTGGGGTGGTCAAACCACTACCGGCGGACTGAATACCGCAAATACTACAATAAACTATTGCACCAACCTGGGTGCGTTGGTAGTGGTTGCTGCCGGTAACTCGAATCAGTTGCATGGTGCAGGATACAACGATGCCCCTGGTGACTGCACAAACGCCCTCTGCGTTGCCGCTACCGGTCCCAGTGATATCAAAGCCTCATTTTCGGACTACGGCGAACCCATCGACATCTGTGCCCCCGGCGAAGGTATCCTTTCCACTATTATCCAATCCAATGGTTATACCAATGCCGATGGTACTTCGATGGCATCTCCCATTGTTGCCGGTGTAGCAGCTCTGGTCAAATCCATTAATCCCGATCTCACTCCGCTCCAGCTCCGTCAGCGTCTGATGATGACTGCCGATTATATTTATGATATCAATCCCAATTATGAAGGTCTCTTAGGTGCCGGACGTG
>PHBQ01000027.1 GCA_002841975.1 Candidatus Cloacimonetes bacterium HGW-Cloacimonetes-1 | reverse complement strand
CCCGGTAATACCGGAGTTCAGGCAGGTGTCCTTGTCACTGATATCAATGGTGATGGGATCAATGAATATGTTGGTAACTTCTCGAACAACAGACTGGCTGTGTGGAGTGATAAGTTCAAGCTCAAATCCGGCTTTCCAGTTTCTTTTGAAGATAGAAGCCGTAACCTCCCATTCGTTGGCATGGCTTCAGATGGCGATTATTATCTCTGGACCGCTACCGACAACGGAAAGATCTTCCGTACTCTCCTTCCGGATTATTACCCCCTAACAGCCGATACTTCGTGGACAACCGTTTATGGAAATCTGCAACGCACTGGCACAAGAGGTGCTCCCCGTCCCGGCAACTACAGCAGCAATAAAACCTTCGTTCCTGGTGAGGTATATATATACCCAAATCCCCTTAAATCCATTTATGGAAATAAGCTCACATTGCATGTGATGACTTCTCAAGATACTCAGATCAAAGTGAAGATCTTTGATATCAGCGGCGCTTTGGTTTATCAGCAGCAAGGCAACGCCAAGGCTTTCTTACAAAATCGTGAAATAATATCTATTCCTGCCGATAAGCTCAGCAGTGGAGTTTACATCGCTATTGTCAGTGGTAACGGAGAATCTGTGAAGCTGAAATTTGCAGTCGAAAAGTGATCTATCCTTTGGAGAATATATGAAAAAGCTGTTTATCATCATCATACTCGTAGTCTGTATTGCTGCTGTTCATGCAGAAGTCAATAGCAACTCAGGCACTAAGGGTTTCAAGTTTTTGCAAATCCCGGTCAATCCGGTAAGCATGTCATTGGCAGGCAGAGGCGTTTCCAGCCTCTCAAATCCTGCAAGTTGTGTTTTGCAACCTTCAATAGCAACCATCAACAGCCACCAGGACCTATCGGTATCACACACCCTATGGCTGGAAGAAACGAGTTTTACGAACATAGCCTATTCCAATTCCGATCGGGTAAAGCACTTTGGTTTGATCTTGCGCAGTCTTGATTATGGCGATGTGGAAAACAGAGATGATACCGGAGCTTTGCTAGGCTATTACAATCCTCTGGACATGAATCTGATGGCAAACTTTGGATTCCGTCTCAACCCCTCCAGTTATCTTGGCATCAATGCCGGTTTGTTGTATGAAAAGCTCAATACTGCATCGTCCTACGGCTTTTCCACAGATTTGGGCTATACCTACCTTCCTCCGATCACCGGAACCATGATATCACTGGCTGTTCGTAATCTGGGGTACACTGCAAAGATGAATGAAGAACGTATAGATCTCCCCATTTCCTTTGAAGCAGACATCAGCAAAGACATCCAGTTTGAGGCCAATAGACTAAGCATGGGACTCAGTGCCATCCAAGCCACGGATGAAGATTTCAAGGGCTCTTTGAGTGCGGAGTTTGTCTTTCAGAATATCTTGAGCCTTCGCACCGGCTACAAATTTAACTATACTGCCGAAGATATCACAGCCGGTTTTGGCGTCAAAATCAAACAGTTCTCCGTGGATTATGGCTGGGCAGCTTTTAATAGCGAACTCAATGATATTCACTCCTTTGGGATCACTTACTCATTTTAAGGAAGATATATGAAGCATATAGTATTATTGACTATTCTGATCGCTTTGCTTGGTGTAAGTCTATTGAACGCAGAGCAAACTATCGTTCCCAAGCAGCTGATCTTTAAAGCTGCAACACCCATAGCAGTGAAGAGCGGGAAAACAGGGATTGATGCCTTTGATAGCTTTTTAACAAACCTCGGATCGAAAAATATGCGTGCCATCAAAGGTATGCCCAATAGTCAATACTATATAGTTGATCTTACCGAAGAGCCGGATTGGCAGAGCCTTGATAGCAAGAATACGCGCTTTTCCGGGATCGAATATATCCAGCCCAATCGACTCAGCAAACTGCATCTCACTCCCAATGACGCAATGTATCCTATGCTCCAACACGAACTGGCTCACCTGCCACAAGCCTGGGATCACACCACCGGAAGTAACCTGGTGGTCGTTGGCGTAGTTGATTCCGGGATCCTGCGAGACCATCCGGATTTGGCAGATAACATTTATTACAATCTTGCCGATCCCATCAACGGTATCGACGATGATGGAAACGGATATGTAGATGATTGGTGTGGTTGGGATTTTGCGGATGCTCCGGAAATGTCCGATATAGCTCTGGGTGATTACACCGGTCAAGACAACGATCCCACCGACGAAAACTTTCATGGAACCCACGTTGCAGGCATATTGGGAGCAACAGGTAACAACAGTATCGGTGTAACAGGTGTTTGCTGGACCGTCAAAATTATGGCTCTCCGCGCCGGTTTCCGTACCACCCAAGGCAGTGGATATCTCCAGGATGACGATGCTGCTGCGGCTATAATCTATGCGGCGGACAACGGATGCAATGTGATAAATATGAGCTGGGGTGACTCGAACTACTCTCCGATCATTGCTGATGCTTGCCAGTATGCCTATAATAAAGGCGTGACTCTGGTAGCTTCTGCCGGAAATGACCCGGGCCCCATCCTCAGTTATCCTGCCCGATTATCCACTGTGATCTCGGTAGGTGCAGTAAACCGTTACAAAAACCTTGCCGGCTTTTCCAGCTATGGCACTGATCTGGACCTGGTGGCACCAGGCGAACAAATTTTGAGCACATACAAAGACGTGGCTCCGGATCTTTATTTCGAGCAATCTGGGACATCTATGTCTGCACCTTATGTGACGGGTAGCGTTGCATTGTTGCTATCAATTCAACCGGGATTGAGCCCCGATGAAGTAAGATCACGGTTATTGACCAGTACCGATGATCTGGGTAGTTTGGGGTTTGATCAATTCTATGGCCATGGCCTGTTGAACACACAGAGACTCATCGAGAATTTAAATCCTCCTGTCGTACAAGTCGCTTATCCTTTTGAACAGATGGGTGTGACCGGTACATTTGATATTATTGGCACCATAAAAGGCGAGTATTTCCATCGCTACAGCGTTATGTATCAAGACCTCGTCAATAAACAATGGAAAAACGTCAGTAACCCCGGCGGTACCAGTACGCCTGTATTTTATAACCAAACAGTACAAAATGATGTTTTGGCTACATTTGAGATTCCAGAGGTCTTTCAGGAAGGCATGTACTTGATTCGCATCATCTTCGAGTCACTTCAAGGTAGCAAATACTATTACTATCGTACGGTGAATTTTGATCGTAGCGTTCCGGAAATGACCCCTGAATCACTTATAGGATTTAAACGGTACGACAAACAAAACCTCAAGTACTATATCTCGGCAAAATTCAACGAAAAAGTCCGTACCAAGCTCACAGTAGAAGATATCAACGGACAGCGCTACGAATGCCTCGGAGCGGTACTGGACAGCTTGCAAGTATGGCATTTGCCGGACGAACTACCTCAAGGTTATATCCAGATTCAGATTCAAGCTACAAATTCTTCAAATTTGGTATATGAATCACCTCTGTACGCAAATTTTATGAACATCCAATACAGTCTGATCCCAAGTTATGGTTTTACCAGTACTTATGTGGGAAAGGCAAGAGTCCCTCTCAACAAGACTTTCGACTTTGATGGAAATGGTTTGATCGAATATGTCGCCATGGATCTGCCCACCAGTGGTTATGGTGCAGTGTTTGTTTACGAGCCCACCGCAGCAGGACATATCCAGAAACACCAATTCACCGGCAACTTCTTACCACTGGATATCGGCAATACCGATGCGGAAGGTATGGAATTACTCAGTCTCACCGGAGATACAGCCAAGCTGCTGGAAACCCGGGAAGGAGAAACCTATCCCAGCAGCCAAGACTGGACGGAAACCGCTATATCCGGTGGAACCATAGCGGACTTTAACGGCGATAATATCAAAGACCTGATCATGGTTAAAAACCTTGCCAATGCCAGAGTCGTGCAGACCTACCGCAGAAATGCGGACGGCCTTATCGTCCTGCGTAATACGCTTTCAAACAACAGTACCACAACCCAGAGAAACACTTTTGTTCCAACTATTATAGTGGATAGATTCGATGCTGATACCCGCCCAGATATCCTCACAGCCGATACCGATGGTGATATCATGATCTATGAGATATTGGATAATACCACTACCTTACCGGTGTGGTCTGCTAAAATGCCGGTTGCCAATACTTATCAGCTCTCCGCAGGAGATTATGATGGCAATGGCACCAAAGACTTTGTGGTGGGTGGATATTATCGTGATAACCTGAACCCCGTGATGAACTTCTGGTACTTTGAAGGATTCACCACCAATGGTAACAACAGCTACCGCAGTATGGGATCGATCATGTTCAATGATGTGGTATCCCAAAATAGTATCCACTCTTTTGACCTTGATAGCGACGGTAAACAAGAATTGATCCTGGCATTATCACCGAGTCTGTATGTACTGAAGTATCAAAATGGTTCATTTGTTCCGATCTTCTACGGAAATAGCTATAGTACATACCAAATTGCAGCTTGGAAAGACACCAATAATGTGGCACATTTCATGACAAATGCCAAAGTGGCTGCAGATTCTCTGGCAGCCTTCGAGTGGACGCCGGAAGTTGCATTCACAGGACCTGCTACCCCTATGAATTTTATCGCCAAGCCTCTTAATGAATCATCCGCCCGCCTGTCCTGGATAGATAATGGCGCTGACTACTACAAAGTGTACCGTAAAGACGAGCATGATCAAATCTCAGGGCTGGTCTCTACATTCGAAAACTCTTTCCAAGACTTCAATCTGGAAACCGGGATCACCTATCAATATGCTGTCACTGCTTTCAATTCCGCACTAAGCCCCAGTGAAAGCCTCCCTACATTGTGGGTCGCTGTCACTCCGGAATATAACCCGGCGATCGAATCCATTCAAATGATGAGCCCTTACGAAATCCGCCTGATCTTCAATCAAACGATGTCTTCGGAAGTGCTCAATCCCGGATTTTACTCGATAAACAACGGACTGGGACACCCGATTTCCGTAAACAGTGTGGTTCATAATAGCGGAGTCCAATTACGTTTCCGAGATGAGTTCCTAGAGGGTTCGGAGACATACATCTTAACAATTGGCAATATTTCAGGCAGTACCGGCGTGTTACCGGTTGTTTACAATTATCCTTTCGAATTCAATCGTGACACTGTGGCTCCGATGATCCAGACAGCTATCGTTTCACCGGACAAAATGAGTATCAGCATTGTGTTTTCCGAGCCTGTATATAGTAGCAGTGAGAACATCACCGCAGATTTCATCCTGCAATGCCCAGCCAATGATGCAAATAATAGTATAGTAGCTGTATCAGTGGAAGACAACATTATTAAACTTACTACCCTCCATAAGTTGCACTATTCCAATTTACCTTATTTCGTGATCGTAAATAACATCTTTGACGCAGCAGGGAACGTGATTTCCCCGATTCACAATGTGGCAAAAGTAATGTTGGACGATATCACCGACCTCTCCAAAATCACGGTTTATCCAAACCCTGTGAGTGTAAAAACTCAGCAATCGATTGCGTTCGTTAACTTCCCACCACGCAAAACAGGGAAGATAACGATATTCAATGCTTCCGGAGATCTGATTTACAGTACCAAGATTGGCCCCTTTATTCCCGAAAGCAATAGCGTAACATGGCGCTGGAATATGACCAATGACTCGCAGCGTAAAGTCTCCAGCGGAATCTACTTCTATCTGATCGATATGGATGGAAAGCAGAAACGGGGAAAAATCGCAGTAATCAATTAGCATAAGTCTGATGGATTGAAGTCTTCAAGCATGTTGGAAGTGTTGAATTCACAGGAAACCTGATACGCTGTGCTTGCTGCTTGGTTGCTTAAATCTCAGCTGATAGCGAGGCATATCCTTTGCGGTTCTCAGGCTCTCACAAGGGCTTCACGAGGGGATCACGAGGGAGTCACGAGGGAATCGATTAAGGGGCAAAATAGTGGTTACTGGAAATATGAGCCGGATGGCAGACCTGAGTGTCTGCCAAAGATGACGGCTTATTTCCCGATGCAAAAGTTAGTAAAAATGCTGTCCAGCAGATCGTCCGTACTAATCACGCCGAGAATCTCTTCCAGTGCCGAGCTTGCTTCGATCAGGTCAAAAGCTACGAATTCATAGCCTGCATCGCAGTCCATGGCTTGCAGTGCTGCCTGAATTGCGGTTCTGGAGCGTTGCAGGGCGGCTAAATGACGGGTGTTTGTAATCAAAGGTCTGTTCTCGATATCGCGGGGGAGTGATAGCTTGGATAGTATGGCATCTGTCAGTGCAGTTAAACCATCCGGCAAGACTGTAGAACAGGGGATGATGTTCATTACAATCGGTTCATCATCCACTTCATGGGGAAGCCTAAGCTGTAATGACATAAGATAGCGTTCCCAATCTTCCTGAGATGGTAAACCGTTAAAGCCTGCCAAATCGATTTTGTTCCAAACCCAGATCATGCGCTCTTCATTGAAGTCGGGGCTAAATTCATAGCTGCTATCTTGATCCAACAAATACAGGATAATATCCGCACTTTGCATCAAATCATGAGTTCTGGTGATCCCCATTTGTTCTATTTCATCGACTGTGTTACGGATTCCGGCAGTATCATATACGACCACCGGATATCCATCCAGGGCTATTGTTTCTTCGATGTAATCTCTGGTGGTACCGGGGTGAGGAGTGACAATTGCCCGGTTTTCCTTGAGCAGTGCATTAAAGATGGAAGATTTTCCCAGATTGGGTGCTCCTGCCAGACATATCCGTATACCGTCGCGGATATACTTTCCGCCTTCACTACCCAAGAGTTCCATATCATTCAGAATAGCGGCTATCTGGGTGCGCTGGGTGTCCAAATCGATCTGGGGAAGGTCCTGATCCGAAAAGTCGATAGCCAGCTCCATCTTGATCCGGGCAGTGGTGATTCTCTGCAGCAGGTTCTTTAGTTCTGTGGCCAAATAGCCTTTGATCTGCATCAGGGCAGCCAATTCGGATTTTATGGTGGTCGCAGAGATTACGTCTGCCACTGCTTCAGCTTGGGTGAGATCCATCTTGCCATTCAGAAAAGCTCTTCGGGTAAATTCTCCGGCTGTTGCCATGCGGGCGTGTCCCAGTAATGTACCCAAAATACGGTTTGCGATCAGAGGATTCCCATGGCAGGAGATCTCGATACTGTCTTCTCCGGTGTAACTGTGGGGAGCTCTGTAGAGCAGGCATACCACGTCGTCGATCGCAGTTCCGGCATTGTCCCGAAAGGTGCCATAATGCATAGTGTGGCTGGCAGCTTTCTGCAACTTGGCATGGTTGCTAAAGAATCGGCACACTATTTCAATACTTCGGTTGCCGCTAATGCGCAACATGGCTACTGCAGAATGCCCGGGAGGAGTAATTACCGCGCAGATGGTATCAAACAAAGTCTGCATTACTTCTTCAGATGTTTCAATATATCTTTGGTGAGGGTTTCCGATGTAAATCCAACCAGTGCATTGAGTTCGCTCACTTTACCATGTGCGATAAAATGATCCGGATAGCCATAGTTAAAAGTCTTGGTATGTGATGTGCTGATATGTTGCTTGATGCAAGAACCAATACCTCCCAGAACACTGTTGGTCTCAAAAGTGAAGATATTCTTGCAATTCTTGGCAAGGGTGTCGATCAGGGAAGTATCCAGAGGTTTGATGCTGCGCAGGTTGATCAGCCACGGCTGATGACCGGCAGCGACGAGATTGTGGAAAATCTCGGAAACCATAGGGAGAGTGTCTCCCACAGAAATCAAGCCCAGCTTATCCCCTTCCTGAATTACTTCGGCTGTTGCAGGAGTGAAAGACTCCACTTTGTCCTTGGAGTGAATGACAGTTCCTCGGGGGTAACGAATCGCTACAGGGCCGTCCATATAGGTGGAAGCCCATTCCAGCATTGCTTCCAGCTCTTCGGCTGTGGCAGGGGCGAGAATCGTGAGATTGGGAACAAAGTTTAGCATCGAGATGTCGAAGACACCTTGATGAGTGGCTCCATCTTCTCCCACTAAGCCACAACGATCTATGCAGATCACAATGGGCAAGCGGGGGAGTGCTACATCGTGGATGACCTGATCCAAAGCACGCTGCAAAAATGTGGAATACAAAGCCACAAAAGGCTTTGCTCCACCGGCTGCTAAGCCGGCTGCAAAGGTGATGGCATGCTGTTCTGCGATTCCGACGTCGTAAAATCTATCCGGATATTTGTTTTCAAAGCTACTGAGACCGGTACCTGCAGACATTGCTGCGGTGATCGCCACTACCTTGGGATTGGTATCTGCGATCCTTGTGAGGATGGTTCCAAATGCATCAGACCAGGTTTCGGTACTTCCGGAAGCGGGTTTGCCACTCTTGGCATTGTAGGCTCCGATTCCATGAAATAATGACACGTTTGTCTCTGCGGGTATATAACCTTTACCCTTTTTGGTGACAACGTGCATCAAAACAGGGCCGATCATATTTTCCTTGATTCTCTTTAGCATGTGTGTGACCTGTTCCATGTCGTGTCCATCTATCGGACCTACATATTTGAAGCCTAAATCTTCAAATAGAATATTGGGAACGAGGATATTGATCATCGACTCTTCCAGCTTTTGAGCGCCATAGATAAAAGGTCTGCGAATCCTATTGGGCAGGGAGTGACTGATATCCCAGATCTGTTTTTTGAGAGAGTTGTAGGAGCGGCTGGCAAGCATGCGTGCCATATATTTTTGCAATCCACCGACATTTTTTGAGATCGACATCTCGTTGTCGTTCAAGATCACGATAAAGCGATTGTTTTGGAGGTGTCCGGCATGGTTGAGGGCTTCAAAGGATATACCACCCGTTAGGGCACCATCCCCGATCACAGCAATGCAATGTCCACTTTGATGCTGTTGATCTCTGCCACATGCCATTCCCAGCGCTGCAGAAATGGAAGTACTGCTGTGCCCGGTGGTAAAGGCATCATATTCACTCTCATCACGATTGGTGAAACCGCTGAGGCCGTTCAAAGTGCGAATGGTATCAAATTTATCGTTCCGACCGGTCAGGATCTTCCAAGCGTAGGACTGATGTCCTACGTCCCAGACAATTTTATCTTTGGGAAGGTCAAATATCTTGAGGATTGCAATCGTGAGTTCGACCGTTCCCATACTGGGTGCCACGTGACCACCGTTTCGGGATGTGACATTGATGATACGGGTACGTACTTCTTTTGCTAGCTGAGTCAGCTGGCTGAAATTCAGAGTTTTTATATCAGCGGGTGAAAGTATCTTTTCTAGTATCATGCTTGCCTCCTTGGTGGCAATCGGCTTATTTATCAATCTTGGGTGGTTTGGATTCTTCCAGCTTCACTATTACAATCTCAACGATTATGAGTAGAAAAGCAAGAACAAGTAACAGCTTCCAAAGATCATGTCCCATCCTGGTATAGAAAATCTCCTGCTGCCACTTTGCGGGCAATAGAGTGAAGAGTTTGTTCTTGGACAGATCAGCAGCTTTGAAGTTGCTCTCAGTGGTAGAGGGATCAACGGCTATATAAGTCGGCACTCCGCTGTTTTGAGAAATCCGGAAAACACCGGGTTCTGTCACTGTGAAACTACCATTTTGGGGTTTGATGATGTTTCCGTCCGGGACCTGGATTTGATTTGCGGTTACGTTATCTCCGATGGAATATCTCTGCATTTCCTGCACGGCATTACCCAGGAACTGGAAGCTACGAAAAGCTATTACGGGGAAGGCTGTATCGACGAAGAAGGGATTGCGCGTACTTTCCATATCCAATAGCCACAGTACTTTGGACTTGCCTGCAACAGCAAGGGGCATTTGGTTGGAGGCAATCAGTACGTTACCTGGGTTCGTGTTGCTGCTGGTCCAGACGTCCATTACAGGGTTTTTGAATGCTTGTTTATTGTCTATGATCGATGTGATAAAATGATGCTTGTTGACGTAGTTTACGGAATATGCTTTGTCCGAATAAGCACCGATGCTAATGCCAAAGCTATTGTTGAGATAGGATTTCCAGTCGGCAGTCATAGACTTTCCAAAGCCAAACAGAGTGCCAATATTGCGCTGTTCCAAGCCATTTAAAAGCTCTTTGAGTCGAGAAGACAAGACTCCCGGGTCGTAGCATACCACCAGGTTGTAGTCCTGCATCATGCTCAAGCTGGCAGATTCCGGTTTAATAATATCTATTCGCCCCTGGTCAGTAGCATAAATCCGCAACATTGATGCCAATGAGGGAGGAATCTTGCTTTGGCTGGAGATCACAGCAATGCGTGGGTGTAAAAAGAATGGGAACGCAAAGTAAGATCTGTTATCATGCGTCAATCGGTCGTCCAATACCTCTATATATCCGCTTTGCCATCCGTCGTTATTGACGTCAAAACTTATAGTTTGGGCTACTTTCCCGCGTTCGGGGATTGATAGAAAGCGCTCGGCAACTTTGGTATCGTTTAAGACGGATTTCACCAGTACATCGTTACGGATCGAGGATCCATAATTGGTGATGTCAAAGCTAATAGTGTGGGTTCTATTACGATCTATGAATTGGGCTATAGGGCTGGCATTGGTGCAGCTGAGGTTTTGATAGTCTATCTCATCCGCCAAGGGAATGCAGCGGACGGGCAGCTCTCCCTTGCGGGGAAAATCAGCATGCTGGAGATCGCTGAGCAGATAGATCTCCCGGTTTGGAAGTTGAGCATCTTTCAGCTTGTCCACTGCGAGGTCATACATGTTTTGCAGGGAGAGAGGATTGTAAGTGACAGCGATCGAACTGACTATTTCCTCCGGGATCTTTCCTGCAAAGATTTGGGCATAGAGGTTGTTAAAACTGTCACTGGAGGTGACCAGTATAATCCGGTCCTCGTTGGTAGTCATGCCATTGATTTGGAGGATTGCGGCTTTTGCTTTGTCCAGAAACGTCCTCGAATCCACCAGATAGTCCATGCTGTTGGAAGTATCCAGGATCACTACTATAGCAGTAGGCGGATGCTTTTTCGATGGTTTAATCTTGGCAGATTGGAACAATGGTCGTGCTGCAGAAAGCACGATCAAGAGGATGATCAACATGCGGATGATCAGCAGAATAATATTCTTCAGCTTTGTGCGGTTCTTTTGCTGGTCTTTGCTTAGGCTGATAAAGCGCAAGGTGGAAAACACTATACGTTGTGGCTTTCGCTTTGCCAACAGCCAGATCAGCAGTGGTATCACCGTTGCAGCAGCAAAGAGCAAAAGGCTGGCATTGAGGAATGTGAGCTGAAACATGCTTACTCTAAACCTACCCCGATCGAAAGGAGAAATTCACTGTCTCGCAGCTTCATTCCCTGATTTGTCATGCCAAAGTCCACTCGGAACATATTGTAATTGTATCCCGATCCGAGAGTATAATTGATATTCTCTGTCCCATAAAAGTCGTGGCTATACATTCCAATTCTCAGGATAAGGTTTTGGGACGTTTTGGTATCATTGCTAAATGACTGAGAGTCAAAGTTCCAGTCTTGAACGACGCCAAAATGATAGGTAGTCTCCGGAGCATTGGATATCTGGCCTTGGACGCCTCCCATGATGGCTAAACTTCCATTATTGATCTGGATTCCGGCAGCAGCTCTACGCGTTAACTGCTTGCTATCATAGTTCTCCCAATACAGCCGTGAAAACACGTCATAAACAGCGGCACCGATGCTGTATGAATCCTGTGTATAGGCAAACCCCAAATCCGCAGAAAAGCCCTTGACCTTGTCGTCGATAAAGGCTTCCCGAATGAGGTTTGATCCGGCTTTTCTCTCTTTGAGATAGACCAAACGTCCGGTCAGATACTTGATGTTTACTCCGGCAGAAAGTGCCTTGTTAGTCTGATCATGGAGTCCATAGCTGGCTTGCCATTTGTCCAATTGATAGTCGTAATACTGTGTCGTATCCTGCGTGGCATTCCATTCACTGAGGTGGATACCTGCCACCGGTTGATATGCCCATGCAGCGTTCTTTGTTACCAGGGAAAAGTATTTAAATTGTTTATCTTTGAGCGCATTGCTAATCCGCATGGCTTGGTAGAAATTCATTTGATCTGCATTTTTGAGCCGATAAGAGCAAGCCAAAGAGGCTGCCGCAGAACTCGCTAAAAGAGCAGGGTTGTCGTAAGCACCAAAGAAATCATTCGTATTTGTCAGATTCAGTCCACCCATTCCAATTGAAATCGGAGACACATTGTTCTCCGGAGTGTGGTAATCAAAGCTTTGTATAGGCAGGGGAGACACTTGTGCAGATAATCCACAGACAGCGACAAGGCATAGAATCAGGCATAACTTATTCATTCAATTTCCTTAGTTAATTTTTGGTTTACCCACAGTGCCAGATAGTAACCACCGATTCCGGTCAAGAGACCACAGATAGAATCTATGAACCAATGGTAGTGACAAAAGACTGTGGCAATAGTGAGAAAGAAGGCAATAACGCAAAAGAGTATTCCCACCTTGCGTAAGTGCCGCAAGGCAGAGATTGTGAGGACAATCGTGATCGCCACATGGGAACTGGGGAAGGCTCCCCCCAGATGTGTGGATGTACGATAGATAAAGGCCATCAGATCTGAAAAGAAGTATCCAGTGGATTGACGGGAGAATTCCATGGCCTCGGGGAAATATCGTCCACCGATAACAGGCAGGATCGAATATATAAAATAGCAGAGGTAAAACACAAAGGTCAATCCAAAGATAGTTTCTCTAAATCCTTCTTTATTTGTAAAATAGAGATAGATCGGCAGTCCCGCAATCATAGGGTAGTAACAGAAATAGGCAAAGTGAAAGAGGTCTTGAACGAGGGGCTGAGTAAATGTGGTGCCCCAAACCAGGGATGGGTAATATCCAAACATCGCAATGTCTATCTTGTAAAAGAATGGATCTTGCCACTCCTGAAAGATAATCCTGTTAAACACGAAACCGGAGACAAAGAAATAGCCAAACAAGGCTACGGGATAAATACTGCGCACAAAGCTAATCAGCTTCAAGAGCCGTTCCGGAGCATCAGGATACATCCTGAGCCGATGCTCTGTCCAAGCGAAGAGGAAGACCATAGTTAGGATTCCCAGATAGACTGGGAAGTGGTGGCCAGGATTGACTGTGCGATGCCATCCGAGCAGCATATAGATGCAAATCCATGCACAATATGCTACTGTTATCTTGTCTATGGGACTAAAGCTAATCCCGTGAGACAAATGCGATTCTCCGGGAGATTTACTTGGTGTTTTGTTCAATCTTATGGTCATAGAGTCTATAAGTTTTATACGGATCAGCCTTCAGCATTTCTGCCACTCGCAGCATCATGGTATTGGTCTCCAAAACCCAAGAGAATTCACCATGAACTATGCCTTTTGGGATACCATTTTTGTAGGAATGATAATAAAACAAGGTGTCGATTCCGCGGTTTTGGTATTCTTTGATCACTCCCATCGTAATCACTCGGGCTGAGGAGATGTGTTTCTTTGCTTTCAGGGCTTTCAAGAGTGTGATGGGATTGATACGTCCATGCATGACCTTGAGTACTTCGTTATAATTTGGCAATGCCAGGCTAAATCCCGCAGGTTTGCCATCCACTTCGGCAATGAAAACCATATCCGGATCGGCGATGGGAAGCAGCTCTTTCACGATGTGGTCAAATTCCTTATCGGTCATCGGTACGTTGCCCCAATTGTATTCCCATGCTCTGGTATAAATCCTGAAGACGGTTTCAATATCTTTCTTGAGCTCTACCTTATTCTTGCTGAGCGACCGGATATTGCAGGGAAAGCGACGCTGGATCAGTTCCGCAGCCTTGGCTACGCGTTCCGGCATCTTGTCGTAAAAGCTGTAATAGGCATACATATCCATGGTCTTCTGCATTCCACAAGCCTCAAACAGTTCCTGATAATACGCATGGTTGTGCATCATCATGACATAGGGAGGTGTGTCAAATCCTTTCACCAAAAGGCCACATTCCTGATTGACGGAGAAATTCATAGGTCCCCGCATCGCGTCTTTGCCCTTACTTCGGTTCCATTCATATGCCGCGTCAAAGAGTGCTTTGGCAGCTATATGGTTCTTTTCACATTCAAAAAATCCAAAGAAACCAATGTTGTCGTTATGCTCTTTGTTGTGTGGTGTATTTGTCTGCGCAGAGATCCTGCCCACTACTTGATTGTTTTCCATAGCCAGGAATAGCATTACTTCAGAGTGGTCATAATACGGGTTTTTGCGAGGATCAAAGAATTTCTTTTGTTCCGAAATCAATGGCGCAACCCAATTGGGATCCTCTGTGTAGAGCCTAAATGGTAACATGATGAAGTCTTTTAACTGCCGGGAATTGGTGACAGGGATTACTTTGACCATAACGTACCTTCTTTTCTTGAGCTAAAACTCACCTAAACGTTTGGATACTATAATGTTTAAAATACCCATAAAAAAAGCTACACCCAGCAATATCACCAGGAAGTGGGGTGGAAGCTCTTTACGGAATACACTGAAAAACGAATAAAAGACCTGCGCCAGGATTGCCGGCAAGATTACGATCAGATACTGAGCAAACCGTATCTGACGGTAAATGGTTACCAACAGCACTGCAATGATGGCGGTGATAAGCATTGGATAAAATGCAAAGTAGCCGATCAGTCCCATATAGGTAAAGATACCCCGGCCACCCCGGAACTTATTTGTGATTGGTAAGCAATGTCCGGTCAACATGATTACACCAAAGCCCAGTAACACAGTGCTACTGTATAGCACCGAAAAGTTATAAGGTGTATCAACGTTGCTGATTACCCGCAAGATTGTCTCCACAATCAGCAGGAAAACGTAGCTTTTGACCACATCCAGAGCCCCGACCAGCACTCCCAAGGGTTTACTGATGTTGCTGTAGATATTTTCCGTATCGGCTAGTCCACTGCCCACTTTGTAGATATTGAGAGAGCGGAAACTCTTGGTGATGATCCGTGCGGTGGAAAGGCTACCGTACGCGTAGGATAATATGGCTAAGAGGGCTGCAACCAGAAATATCATCTATCGTCACCATAATCCCGCCTGCCAAAGATCGCACTTCCGATTCTAACCATGTTTGAGCCTTCTTCAATGGCTACCAAATAGTCATCCGTCATACCCATGGAAAGGTACTTCATTTCCACCATTGGCAGATTGAGGGCAGACACTTGATCAAACAAGTTTTTGAGCTTGATAAAATACGGTCTGGTACGTTCAGGATCTATACTATACATCCCGATGGTCATTAATCCCACAATCCTCAAGTTGTTTAGCATAGAGATTTGGCCAATGGATTCAATGGCATTGTCAAAAGTCACACCGCTCTTGGTCTCTTCTCCCGTCGTGTTAACCTGCACCAAAATATCTTGAGTGCGATTTGTCCGTGAGAGAGCAGAGCTAAGTTTTTCCGCAACATATACGGAATCTACAGAGTGAATCAATGATGGTTTGAGACTCAGGATTTGGTTGATCTTGTTGGATTGGATGTGGCCAATGAAATGAAATCCTTCGTACTTTCCACGGATAAAGGGCAGCTTGCGCACAGCCTCCTGGACCTTGTTCTCGCCAATGTGCTGGATTCCACAGCGGAGGGCTTCCTCGATCATCTCCAGAGGATGTGTCTTGGTGACTGCGACCACTGTGATATCACGGGGATCACGTCCCAGTTCCAGTGCCTTTTTTTCTATCTTATGCAGTACTGATTCGATGTTTAAATCTATTGTGGGCATCAAAGCTCCTTAGTGTATATTAGTTTTTCACAAAATCATATCTTTTGCAGATGTCAAGTACAAATTCAAGCCTTTGCTAAAGCGTTCTCCAAATCTGTGCTCAAGTCCTCAGTCTTCGATACCGTTATATCAGAATTTTCCATGTGGGCACCAGTACCATACGAGTGTAGAAACCGGCTTTGTACTTCATCCTATCATTGCTATTATGCCTATTTAGGATATGGATAAACTCTGCTCTAACGGTCTTTTGATGAGCGAAGCTAGTCTGGACATAGGGCTAAACTGTCAATCATTAATTGGTTGATACTGATATCAACGGCTAAAGTAATAATCATCCTAGCTCCCATGTGCAAGCTCTGCTAATGTCGTGGTGCTTGCCGGGCGATTTCCAGGTGGTGACCCGGGGTTCACGAGAGAATCACGAGGGAGTCACCTGCGATTTGACCAAGGGCGATCTTCAAATGGTGCAAGTAAGTGCCTAGCAGAACATTTGTATTGACTGATTTTAAAACTCTTGTATATTGGAATGAAATGTGTTTTACTATAATCAGTATGTTTTTCAGCCACCTCAAATGCTTGGGCAAGTACCAAATAGAGGGATGATAAACGGTGATAGTGAAAGCACGACAATAAATATAAATAATGTCTCGATGGAGGTAATTGTGATACAAGGATCTTATGTCGCTTTGGTGACCCCCTTCAAGAATGGTGAAATCGATTACACCGCTTTGGAAGGATTGTTAAATTTTCAGATTGATAATGGTACAAACGGAATACTGCTGTTGGGAACCACTGCCGAGACTGCCGGTCTGGCATCTGACGAAAAAGACGCATTGCTCCGTTTTTGCATCCAGAAGATCAACCATCGGGTACCGGTCATGATTGGTTCCGGAACCAATAACCTGGCACAGACGCTTGTCAATACCCAAAAAGCTAAGGAACTGGGGGCTGATTCTGCTTTGGTGATTACTCCATATTACATCAAGCCTACGCAGAATGGCATGTATGAATATTTCAAAGAAATAGCCAATAAAGTGGACATCCCGATCGTGCTTTACAATGTTCCGGGACGGACCGGGGTCAATCTGGCAGCCGCCACAACCGTGCGCTTGGCACGAGAATGCTCAAACATCGTGGCAGTCAAGGAAGCCTCTGCGAATTTGGTGCAGGCAACCGAGATCATTCGTGATGCACCGGAAGGTTTTTCAGTAATGAGTGGAGAGGATGCGCTGAATATGCCTTTGATGGCCTGCGGTGCCAAGGGAACTGTCTCTGTTACCGCAAATGTGGTACCCGCATTAATGTCCGAATTAATAGCCACTTGCGCCACCGGTGACTATATCAAGGCTGCAAAACTGCACCAGAATCTATTGGCAATAAATAACGTAATGTTCATCGAAACAAATCCGATTCCCGCCAAAGAATCACTTCATCTCATGGGTAAGATCGCTCTGGAGTTTCGTTCACCAATATGCACCTTGATGGATGCCAACCGCGAAGCCTTAAAGAAGGTACTTCGGGAATATAAACTGATCTGACAGTAATCCGAAATGTGCCAAATAGCTCACCCGAACTTGGCATATCGAAACAAGAAACATCTTTAGGAGACAGATAAAATACATGACAACTACAAAAGTAAAACATGGCTTTAAACTGATTGATCAACAGTCGCTTACAGAGATCAAGAGTGAAGCCTTTCTGTATGAACATATCAAGAGCGGAGCGCAATTGCTCTTTTTGCAAAATGAAGATAATAACAAGACTTTTAGCATCACATTTGCCACACCTCCCACGGATGATAGTGGCTGTCCCCATATCTTGGAGCATTGTGTTCTCAATGGCTCCAAAAATTTCCCTGCCAAAAATACATTTACGGAACTGATAAAAGGCTCTCTCAAGACATTTATCAATGCCATGACCTATCCGGATCGCACTATCTATCCGATCGCCAGTACAAACGATGCGGACTATTTCAATCTGATGGAAGTGTATCTGGATGCAGTGTTCTTTCCCAATATCTACCACCAACCGGAGATATTTTATCAGGAAGGATGGCATCATGAATTGTTTGATCCCGCTCAAGACATCATCTACAAAGGCGTAGTTTACAATGAAATGAAGGGCGCATTTTCTTCACCCGAAGCAGTTATAATGCGCTTCAATCAACAGATTCAGTATCCGGATAATGCCTACCGTAATGAATCCGGCGGAGATCCTGAGGCGATTCCCGGCTTGACTTATCAGCAGTTCCTGGATTTTCACAGTAAACACTATCATCCAGTAAACAGCAAAGTCTTTCTCTATGGTGATCTGGATATCGATAAAGCTCTTCAGACTATTGATGCAAAATACCTCAGCCTGTTTGACCGCATTGAGCAGGATGTGGCGATTGCTCCTCAGAAGGCATTTACGGAGCCTGTCCATGCCTCCAAATCTTATCCCCTGGCCGCTACCGATAGTCCCGAAGGGAAATACTATTATAGCATGAACTTCACCCACGGTAACATTCTGGATGCACAAACAACATTGGGTATCAGTATCCTCAATGATGTGCTGATGAATTCTGCGGCTTCACCGTTAAAGCAAAAGATCTTGCAATCCAACTTGGCTCAAGATTCTTTCTCCATGGTGGATATGGACAATTTGCAGCCAACCTTGAGCCTGATCTTCAAAAACGTCAAAGAAGGCGATATTGGAGCATTGGATAGTTTAGTGATGGATGAATTGAGGCGACTGCATACCGAAGGGATCGATCCCAAAGTGATCGAAGCCGCTATCAACAGCCGGGAATTTGGTCTGCGAGAAGCACAGATGGGAGGATTTCCCAAAGGCTTGTTCTATGGGAAAACCGCACTCAACACTTGGTTCTTTGGTGGCGATCCTTTCCTATATCTCCGCTATGAACCGCTAATTGAAAACTTGAGGTCGAATGTAGATAAAGCATTCTTTGAAAAACTGATTGCCGAGATTTGCCTGAACAATACACACAGCAGCAGAGTTACGATGATACCGGAACCCGGGCTGATCGAGAAAAGTGAAAAGCTGACAATGGCCAAGCTGAAGCAGATGAAGGCAGATATGACGCCCGCAGAAATAGATGCAATGGTCGATTTTAATCAGAAGTTTTTAGATTGGCAACAGGAAGCAGATAAAGCCGAAGATTTGGATAAAATACCTTTTATCAATCTCAGTGATATTGCTCCGGAGGCAGAGTCTTATGCCGCTCAGGTAGAGGATCTCAAGGATTTCAAGCTGATCCGCCATGATCTCAATACCAACGGAATCGCTTATGTGAAAGCATATTTTGACCTCAGTCATGTGGAAGAAGAAGACATCTCCTGGCTGTCGTTATACACGTTTTTAAGCGGCCAGCTGAACACACAAAACTATAGTTACTCCGATCTTGCCAACGAAATCGACATTCACACCGGTGGTGTGGGCGTTGGACTATCATTGGTCAACGATTATCAGGATCCGGAGAAGATAATATCCAAGCTGGTGGTACACGGTAAAGCTACACTCCCCAAAACTTCCAAAATGATGGAATTAGTCACTGAAGCTTCTATCAATACCGTATTTAACGACCCGGAAAGAGTTAAACAGCTAATCCGTGAGCTTAAATCCAGACTCGAGATGAGTATCATGATGGCAGGACACCAAGTAGCTATTATGCGAATGCTGAGCCCTATGTCTCAATATCATAAATGGATGGATTTGGCAAGTGGCTTGGGAATGTATCACTTTATCGGGAGTTTGGAGAAAAAAATCGCCACGGGTATCGGGGAGATCATCGAGGAATTGGAATGGATACAAAAGACATTCTTTGTTAAAGAGAATCTTATTATCAGTATTACTGCTACCGATGAAGAAATCACGACAGCCTTACCGGCAATTGATCTGCTGTTGGCGCAGATTTCCGATGAAACATATCCGCCCAACGATCATGGCTTTACAGCCAAAGATTTCAATGAAGGGATATCTGCTCCTGTCAATATTCAGTACTGTGCCCAGGGAGGAAATTTCTTCCGCAAGGGTTATTCGTATTCGGGTAAGCTGAAAGTCTTGAACAACATTCTCCGCAACGAGTTTTTATATCAGGAAATCCGCGTCAAAGGCGGAGCTTACGGAGCTTTGAGTAGTTTCTCATTATCCGGATTCCAGTATTTCTGTTCCTATCGTGATCCAAATCTGGAAAAAACCCTGGATGTATACGATCGGGTTGCAGAATTTGTACGTGGATTTGATTGCAGTGCAAAGGATCTGGAAAAGTATATCATCGGTACCATTTCGGAACTGGATATGCCCATGAGCCCCGAGCGTAAAGGAGCAATTGCAGACGATGATTATATCACCGGATTTACTCAAGCCGATCGGCAACAAATACGGACAGAAATCCTATCTACCAAGCTGGAAGATATCCGCTCGTATGCAGATATGATTGAATCTATTATGGGAAATCACCACATCAGCGTCTTTGGAAACGAGACCAGGCTCCAGGAAGCTAAAGACCTGTTAGCCCAGATTACACCGGTCTTTCAATAGGCAATGAAGCAAAAAGATAAAAAAAGGCTTAAGCGTGATTCCGGCAGGTTGACCAATATTGATCTGCCGGATAACGAGTCTTTGGACGATATTCAGGGAACTCCCGAATACAAGGCAAAACGGACATCTACCAAGAGCCAAATCAGCCTCAAAAACAACCTGGAGCTGAAAGTAGGGCGCATATTGGAGATCAAGTCCAACTATCAGAACGTCGTAGATATCGAAGGGAAAAGCTATATCTGCTCCCTGAGCGGTAGGGTGAAACAATATCAGTTTAACACGAATATTTTAACCTCAGTAGGTGATTATGCCGAGGTGGATATGTCAAACGCTCCGGTTTATCGGATCGAGAATATCTTACCTCGCAAGAACTCCCTGTCTCGCTTTAATGAAGGTAAATTCCAACGTGAGATAGTCGTAGCCTCCAATATCGATCAGGTGATTATTACCGCTTCATGGAAAATGCCGGATCTGAAGCCGGGTCTGTTGGATCGCTATATCTGTCTGTCCAGTATATATGGAATCGATCCGGTGATTTGTATCACGAAGATGGATCTCTGTGATTTTCCGGAAGATATCGAGCATTATCTGGGCTATTACCAGAGGCTCGGCATCCCGCTGGTGCTGACATCTGTAGAAAGCGGGGAAGGGATGGAAGATCTGAAGGCGATCCTGAAGGACAAAGAGTCCGTGTTTTCCGGTCAATCCGGCACGGGTAAGACCTCAATTGTCAATTATTATGAGCCGGGTTTGAAGCTATCAACGGGAGAGGTGAGTCATTACAATGAGAAAGGAAGACACACTACAACTCAAGCGATATTGATACCTTGGAGCTTTGGCGGGTATTTAGTTGATACACCAGGGATCAAAACCATAAATTTGCATAGTGAACACAAGGAACTGATCCGGAGCGTTTTCCCCGGGTTTGGTGAACTGTCACTGGGCTGTTATTACCGAAGCTGCACTCATACTCACGAGGAGGATTGTGCAGTCAAAAAAGCAGTTGAAAAAGACTTTGTGCCCATCGAGAGATACGATTCATATCTCCGGATATTGGAGTCGATCTAAAGGAATACTATGAAGAATTTTGCAGTTTTCGTCAATCCTGATCTACCGGACAAGGATCGAGTTTTTAGCTTGCTCGAGACACTTCACCAAGAACACCACATCGTGTTCTATGGAGCTTTGGAGCAATGCGACATCTTTCCTGGTACTATTGAGTGCTGCGCATTTGATCAGAACAAACTGCCCAAGATTGACTGTGTATTGGTGTTCGGCGGTGATGGAACCATCCTCAGAGCCAAACACATAGCCCTCAGGACAGGTGCTCCCATCTTGGGAATCAATCTTGGATATCTGGGCTTTCTGTCGGAAAGCACGCTTAACGACTTGCGAAAGTCTATCATAGACCTCTTACAAAAGAAGTATAAGATTCTGAACCGCATGCTGATAACCTGTCAGCTGAGACGCGAAGGAAAAGTGATATTTCAGGGCTTGGCATTGAATGACGCTGTGATCTACAAGGCGGAAACACCCCGCTTGATCAACGTTCGAATCTATAATGAACAACGTTTTGTGCTGGATACTCGCTGTGATGGGGTAGTGATCTCTACACCCACGGGATCGACCGCCTATTCTCTATCTGCGGGTGGACCGATCTTGTCTCCGGAAATGAAGGCAATCGTGATCAGCCCTCTCAACCCGCATTTGCTCTCCATCCGTCCCATGGTGTTCCCTGCCAAGGACAAACTGTTATTCAAAGTACATAGCATTGTGCAACACGCCTGGCTCCAAATGGATGGAATCAATACTATCATGATTGAAGACAAGGATGAACTTACGATCACGGCTGCGCGTCAAACCGTATCCTTTATCAAGCTTTCCAATCGAACCTTTTATCAGATATTAAGAAACAAACTACATCTGGGTAAGTGATGCTGTTAGAGATTTATCTAAAAAACTATCTGTTCGTAGCCGAGGCTCGAATCCGCTTTGACGCCGGGCTGACCGTGATCAGCGGTGAAACCGGTGCCGGAAAGTCTATCCTGGTCGGAGCTATATCGGCAATATTCGGTGACAACGCAGGTGGTTTGGATCCTTTTGATCCGTTAAAACCGATTTTGCTGGAAGCAAGCTTTGAGACCAGTTCAAATCCCGAACTTGTTGAGTATCTGACGGAACAGGGCTATGATCCTGCTGAAGATCTGGTCGTTGCCAGAGAGATCAGTACGAGCGGAAAATCCCAATATTTCCTTTATGGACGTAAAGTAGGGGCATCACTCGTAAAAGAGCTAAAGGGATTTATCATAGACTTTCATCATCAAAGAGACCAGCAGAAGCTATTGAACCCGGCATATCAATTGGAAATATTGGATCGTTACGCCAGCCTTACAGGTCTAGTACACAGCTACAAAACCGCATATCAAGAGATCAAAGATAATATCCGCAAGCTGGACGCTATGCGAGCTGCAGACCAAGCCAACCGGCAATTGATAGACTTGTACCAATATCAGTATGAAGAACTGGAGCGGGCAAAACTTCTGGCCGAGGAAGAGCATCTGCTGCAACAGGAATTTGACTTTCTCAGCAATTCGGAAGAAATCGCAAATCTATCTGCAAGTCTTTACAATAGCATCTTTGAGCATGAAAATAGCTCTTTTGATCAGCTAAATAGTGCGATAGCACTGCTATCAAGATTCGGTGAGATGAACGATTCCATTCGCGATGTTATCTCAAATCTTAGCAATGCCTTAGACGGCATGCAAGAAAGTGCAACCTTGCTACAAGATCTCAGTGAGAACACGAGCTTAGACACATTGCGGCTCGATACCATCCGCGATCGACTTGACTTGATCAATACCCTCAAGCACAAGCATAAAGTGCTTACTGTGCAAGAACTCTTGGATTTACAGAGCAGCATCCGGAGTTATCTGGACACTTCCTATGGAAGAGACCAGGATATTCAGGATATGGAAGTCCTGATCCAGCAAGAATATACTCAGCTGGTCAGTTCTGCAGATCGGATATCGGAGCTCAGGGTTATTGCTGCACTCAATTTACAAGAAGAACTAGAACAAAATATCCGAATGCTATCTATCCCGGATGGAGCATTCAAAATTCGGATTGACAAAAAATCCCTAATAGGAAACCTAATGCAAGAGTTTTTGGCAAAATGCAACGATTCCGGTCAGGATTCTATCGAATACTTGTTTTGTGCAAACCCCGGTAGTTCGCTAAAATCCTTAAGTGCAGTGGCTTCCGGAGGTGAGTTGTCTCGAATATTGCTGGCAATAAAGAAAGTGATCAGCTCTCGATTCAGTACCAAATTAATGATTTTGGATGAGATCGATGCTGGTATTGGTGGTAAAACCGCAGAACAGATTGCAGTTTTTATTCGCGACATTGCTCAAAACCATCGAATTCTGTGCATAACACATTTAGCTCAAATAGCCGCTATAGCGAATCAGCACATGAGTTTGGTCAAAGAGACTGTGAACGAGAAAACAGTCGTGATTCACAAATACTTGGACGAACCTGAAAAGAGGCAAGAAATTGCCCGGATGCTTTCCGGTAAGATTACGGAAGCATCTTTGAAACATGCAGATGAAATGATATCAGATAAACAACGAAAGAGGTAAAAGTGGACAAAAAATCAAAGCGTAAAGCCCGTGGCGTTGCAATATTTATTGCATTCTTAGCGTTGGCAACATCTTTATTTATTCTTCGGAAACAGGGTGAAGATACACCTACAATTAACTTTAAGCCTACTCAAAACAAGTACTTGGCATTAAAATGGATTAATAAATCCAAAATCGAGTTTTCCTCAGATAACATCACCGAAGCCAAGGCAGCCATTGAAGCTATGATTAAGCGAGATTCAAACAAGCAAATCGAGAAAGACACCAGGAGCAATTATGGTATCTACATCTTTAGTCTTCCCAAAGACAAAAAGGATGAGTTTGCCAATGAACTAGCAAGAAAAGGCACGATTATCTCCCGCTCGGAACAGGTGGATACTTCACTGGTCTATATCGATTATGAGACGGAACAAAACAGATTGAACTCTTATGACAAAGAGCTTACAGACCTTTCGATGGTGCGGTTCCCCTCGGAAACTCAGATCCGTCGGAAAGAAGCTTTACATGGTCTGATTGCGGAGTCCACTACCAAACTCGAGAAACTTCGTGATGTCGATGATGTATTAGTCTATGTTACCGCTATTCAAAGACAAGCCGGTAACACCATGGTTTCTAAGGTTAAGCGTTTTGTCCTACTTTTCTTAGCATGGCTTGGATTCTATTTTGTGGGTGTGGTCTTGGTCTATTACGGCACCAAACTGCTCATGTATTTACTAACAATGCTTGGCATCAAAGGCTTGGGCATCAGTGGAATAAACTACGACAAATATGCCAGTAGCTACAACTACGGCGGATTCAAGAATTACGGTGAACGCTATCAATATGGAAACAACCGTAAGCGTAAAACAAAACGAGTTTACAAGGAAAAACCATCAGATACTGACAAGGATTCAGAAGAATCTAAATAATGGAGGCCTAAATCATGCTATCGGCTTGGCACATATGGATGATCATTGGCATTGGCTGTGTAATCATAGAGATATTTGATCCGATGTTCTTCTTTATTTCATTGGGAATAGGCGCGATCTTGACAGGACTCTTATGCTTACTGGGCGGCGCTATGAATTTAGTGGTGGTACAGATTGCGATTTTTGCGATTTTCAGTTTTATTGCGTTCTTGTTTATGCGCAAACTGGGGAAGAAATTGCTTTCCAACACAGGTGAAGAGACAAATGTCTTTGCCCTGAAAGGTAAACCCGGATTCGTGACAAAGGAAATCCCTGCTGAAGGGAAAGGACATGTCAAAATTGGTGGCGAGGAATGGTCTGCCATCGAAGTAAACGGCCAGGCTTTGGAAGTCGATGTCAAGATTATTATTGTTGGCATCGAAGGAAACAAGCTAATCGTCCAGAAGGATAGCAAATAGCACGCCACCATAGTTGGTGGAAGTAAATTCCAGAGATCAATAAACTAAAACAGATTCAAACGATCCCGAGCCTTAATAGCGTTCGGGATCGTTTCTTTTTTTACCTCACAAGAGGATTTTGCCTGCTTACACCATCTATCTGTGTTAGATGATGCTCAAGCGCTGATGAAGCGCTCCCCTCGCGATCCCCTCATCCGACGAGGGAAGCACGAGGGGTTCACGAGGGCATCACCTCGGATTCGATAAACAGGTGAAGATGTCCTTGTAAAAAGCATTGACATTTCTCTGCCGTGAAAAAATGTGGTAGAAAGCATAATTAACATAGTATTATAAAAATAAAAGACATGGAGGATACCATGAAAAGTGGCGGATGCCGTTATGGAACACATCGCGTAATAGAACCCTTAGGAGTTCTTCCTCAACCAGCTCGGGTTTTGAACAACGACATGACAGAGATTTGGGATAATGAGTTACTTTTGGACGTTATACGTTTGAACGTTGATTCTGCATCATTTCACCAAATCAAAGCAAAGCTGAAAAAACAAGGCCACACCGATATCGAAACTGCTTTTGCAGCTCATGTGATAGACCTTACCAACAGAACCGGAAAACACAAAAATGAAGATACCGGTTCCGGCGGAATGCTGATCGGAAGAGTCGCAGCTATTGGTGATAAATTTGAAATGAAAGAACAGATCAAAGTGGGTGATACCGTTGCGAGTCTGGTCTCTCTCTCCTTGACTCCTCTCAAAGTAACAGCTGTCAAGCAAGTACTTTTGGACAAAGACCAAGTAGTGATCGAAGGTCAGGCAATCTTATTCAGCAGTGGCATTTATGCAAAATTGCCGGATGATATGGATGAAAACCTGGCACTTTCCGTATTGGACGTAGCCGGTGCTCCTGCTCAAGCAGAGCGCTTGGTAAAACCTGATGACACTGTCGTAATCATCGGTGCAAATGGCAAATCCGGGGTACTGTGCAATGCCGTAGCTCGTGAAAGAGCTGGCGTCGCCGGAAAAGTGATCGGAATAGTTCGCAACGCCGCTTACATCCCTACATGTCTGGAAACCGGTTGCCATGAAGTGATCATCGCTGATGCCACTGATGCACTCACCATTGAGCGCGAAGTAAGCAGACTTACCAATGGCAAAATGGCAGATGTAGTGATTAACGTGGTCAACATCGAAGATACCGAACTGCCTACCATTATGGCATGTAAAGATCGTGGTTTAGTCTATTTCTTCTCTATGGCTTCATCCTTTACCAAAGCAGCTCTCGGTGCTGAGGGTATTGGAGCAGACGTTGACATGATTTTAGGTAATGGCTATGCTCATAACCATGCAGTGATATCTTTGGATTTGCTGCGTCGTAATCCTGTATTAATGAGGATTTTCCAAGAACGTTATACAGACAAATAGACAACAGAGGTCGAAATGACTGAACTAAAAAATATCAAAGATACTGCGACAGAAGTAGAATGGAATGATTGGCATTGGCAATTGCGCCATCGCATCACCACATTTGAAGATTTGGAACAGTACATCAAGCTCAGCCCGGAAGAAGCTGCGGTCGCTCAATCACAGCAGTTTTCGTTTCGCATGGCTATTACACCTTATTATCTGTCTTTGATCGATCCCAACAATCCCAATGATCCGGTACGTTTGCAAGCCATTCCGAGGATCATGGAGAGCAACTTGGGTCTGAGCGATATGGCAGATCCTTTGCACGAAGATGCGGATTCACCTGTTCCCGGGATGACGCATCGCTATCCGGATAGAGTCTTGTTACTTTTGACAGATCAGTGCGCAATGTATTGCCGTCACTGTACACGTCGGCGCAAAGCCGGAGAACATGATGCTCCGATGCCTCACGAAAATGTGGATAAAGCGATCGAATATATCAGAGATCATCCGGAAATCCGTGATGTAATCCTGAGCGGAGGAGACCCTCTCACAGTTTCTGATCAGAGAATCGATGAAGTTCTGGGCAAGCTCAGTACTATCGAGCATGTAGATATTGTCAGGATCGGATCCCGTACGCCTGTCGTTCTTCCGCAGAGAATCAGTGATGGCTTGATAGCTGTCCTGAAAAAGTACAAATTTGTGTGGATGAATACACATTTTAACCATCCGCAGGAATTGACCCTGGAAGCCAGAACAGCCTTGGCAAAACTGGCAGAAGCGGGCATTGTCTTGGGCAATCAATCTGTGCTCTTGAAGGGGATTAACGACAACGTCGATGTGATGAAGCAACTCCTGCATACTTTGGTCAAAAACCGTGTGCGTCCTTACTACATATATCAGTGTGATCTATCCGAAGGCATTGCTCATTTCCGCACCCCTATTGCAATGGGTATCGAAATCATGGAATCTCTGCGTGGTCATACATCCGGACTATGTATCCCGACTTTTGTTGTGGATGCTCCCGGTGGCGGCGGTAAAATACCGGTGATGCCAAATTATGTGATCTCTCAGATGCCAGGTAAGGTGATCCTGAGAAACTATGAAGGATTCATTACTTCTTATACCGAGCCTTCCTACGAGCCTATGGATGAGTCTGTGTATCTGGATCAATGTCCGGAAGAACGCAAATCTGTCGAAGGTGTAATGGCATTGATGCGCGGTACGATAGTAGCAATTGGTCCCGCCGAATCAAAACGTAACCAAAGAAGAAAACACTAATTATTGATGAAATTGATATCCTTAAGCTGCTTACATCGGTCTTTCCCGACTCTGTAAGCAGCTTCTGTGATATTTATGTAATTGCAAAATGAGTGAAAACGCGATGTCTCGGATAATTGACCACTCCTCTGATGAAGTGCTGGCAATTATCGGGTTGTGCAAAAATGCCGGTAAGACTTCGCTAATGAACTGGTTGATCTCTGAAAGCACCGGAGTAAAACTCGGTGTGATGACCACCGGCAGAGATGGCGAAGAAATCGATGTGGCATTTGGTAACCCCAAACCCCGCGTGAAACTTCCGGAGCATACCATATTTTGTTGTGAGACAGCTCAGTTGGACGCTTTAGGATCCGGTATTACGATCTTGCAAAAGCTACCATGGGAATCTGCTTCTAAGGCTATATGGATCGTGGAAGCCAATCACCCCCTAGAGACCGAGATCATTGGTCCCGCGACCGTGAAAGTACAGTCTCAATGTGCTGCGCTCATGCAGAGCTGGGGTGCCCGTAAAATCCTCATTGATGGATCCATCGATCGCAAATCTATTGCCCTTGATCCGCTGGTTGATGCCTTGTATATTGTAGCCGGAGGTAGTTTTGGGACAGGTAAACAGATTTTGGCGGAACTACAAAGATTAATCCATCTCAGCACGATACCACAGTATTGTACTGAAAGTGATTCACCCACTGCTGCAAGAATGAAAGATAGCAAGACCATCTGGCATAAAATTGATGGTTCTTGGCAAGATCTCCGGATCAGCAGCTTACTTCATACCGATCAGAATGTCTGGAATAGTATCCTGACAGTCACCAATTCGGAAGCTCTATACCTTCCGGGAGCTTTGACAGAAGCAGTCTTTAAAAGGCTTTATCCATGGATGCTTCAGAACGGAGTATCACTTATTTGCAGGCATCCCCACAATATTAAGTTATCGGATTCTAACGTGGAATGTCTTTTGCAAGGTATCAGTGTTTTTGCCCTGAATGTGTTTAAAATCAGAGCTATAGCGCTCAATCCATGGTCTGTGACCGGTAATCACCTCGACGTTGCAAGTTTACGCGCAGCGCTAAGGCAAGGCATACAGCAAATCCCAGTGATTGATATAATGGAATTGTATGAATAATAGAGATCAAATCAGTAACAAGACTGTCAATATGGGGCTGGTATCAAATGTCCTGTTGGCTTTCTTCAAGACATTTATCGGTATCTTTGGCCATAGTCCGGCACTGTTGGCGGATGGCATCAACAGCACATCGGACGTAGTTTATTATATCGCAGTTAAGATTTTCATGAAACAGGCAAATAAGCCTGCAGATGCAGAGCATCCCTATGGACATCGTCAGTTAGAATCGATATCTGCTATTGTGGTCGGAGCTTTCATCCTCACCACGGGGATAGCGATCTTCTGGGAATCGATAAATTCCGTTTACGAGCTCATGGTACACAATACCGAGGGTCAATCGGCTTCGATTTATGCTTTGTATATCGCGTGCGCCACATTTGGGATCAAGATTGTACTCTACCTCATTACCAAGAAGAATCATAAGATCACCAATAATCCTACTCTCAAGGCTTTGGCAAATGATCATTTAAATGACATTATGGCTGCAGTTGCCGTAGTGGTGGGTGTATTAATGGGCAGATTGGGTTATTACTGGATGGATCCCGCTGCCGGTGCTATTGTGGCAATATATATATTGAAGACAGGAGTCGAGATTATCATGGACTCTGCATCCGAACTTATGGATTCCTTTCCGGATGATGACTTTAAAAAGGAAGTTCGCGATCTGGCAATAAGAGTTGATGGAGTTCTCACTATTGACGAGCTCAGTTTGCACAAGTTTGGTCCGTACTACATCGTGAACATGGTGATCGGGGTTCGCGGAGACATATCCGTCAATCAAGGGCATGATATCTCTGATGCGGTCGAAACTCGTCTCTTGGATCACTTCCGTACAGGGCTACGTAAAGTTCACATTCATTATCATCCCATAGCTCAGAACAAAGGACAGGTTTAATGCATTTAGGAAAGAAACTACTATTCACGATAATCACGCTGCTGCTTGTATCATTTTCGCTGATTACGGCGTTAGACTTTCCGTCTCGGAACACTACGCCCAAATCCTTTGCACCGGAAAGACCTCAGGAACCCTGGCTGGAAGCCACTATTCCCAATGGCGGTAGCATATTCGCCGTGATGGAGCAGCTCAAGATACCTGC
>PHBQ01000121.1 GCA_002841975.1 Candidatus Cloacimonetes bacterium HGW-Cloacimonetes-1 | reverse complement strand
CATCGGAGCTTACTGCTCCAAATTTCCACCCGTAATTATCGTCCAGTGGTACTTTAGAATTAGCACTGTTTTAAGAAAGATATTGACAACAAATTAGTCCTCCTATTATCAAGGAAGCAATTGCTTAGAATGATGATATTAATATAGAGTGTGTCCTGCGAAAGCTTAGTTTCTGCATAGTGGACAACCAGAGACTTTCCACTTCTCTCAGAAGATTGGACGTTGTTCTCCTAGCGGATCTATACACTCAAAAAGGGCTATCAAAACTATCTATATCAGATAACTCAAGGAGACTACTATGAAAGGCACATTATTACTCTTCGTAATGATTTTGATCTTTAGTTGGACGACTTCCATACTAACTGCCAACGAAGTTACGGTTGGGGGAGGAGACCAAACCGGAAGGGTTCCTGTTGACATGTTTTACAAATGTAGCTTGTTTCAAACCCTGTATTTTCAGAATGAGCTCAATATAATAAACGGTTCGATAACCGGAATTACTTTTTACAACAATTTCGTGACCAATCTGCCGGCTAAACCGGTAAAAATATGGTTTGGTATGACGCCTCTTACTGATCTTAGTACTAGCTGGGTTCCATCAAACCAGCTTACTCTCGTCTTTGATGGCACCGTAAATTTTCCATCAGGGCAAAACAACATTACAATCCCCCTTTCTACACCTTTCCATTACACAGGGGGAACTTTAGCGATGATGATGTATCGTCCGATGGACACAGTGTACTTCAGCAGTTCTGATATTTTTTTAGCTCAGACTATAGGAACAAACAGAGCACGTGCAATATCTAGCGATAGCACGCCTTATGATCCGGCTGCTCCTCCTGCTACAACAAACGTCTCCGGCAAATTCCCCAAAACTACTTTTGTCTATACACCTGAATATGGATACGTTATTCCCCATGGAGGTGAATATCTCCCTGGGGCACCCGGACAAAACAATACCTTTCCGATAAGCTGGACTATCAGTAATGCAAGTGTCGCAAGCGCCCACCATGTTACATTACATTATTCTACGGATGGAGGAACAACATATCCATTTTTGATTGCTGATAACGAACCCAATGACAGCACCTATGTTTGGACTGTACCGAATATCAGTACTAATACGGCAAGAATAAGGCTACAAGTAAAAAATAGCTCCAACGCAGTGATTGACCAGTACTGGAGTTTGGGTAATTTTACCATAGACACCACACCACCAACCGGCACTATTACCATTACATCTCCGGCTAATGGTGCATGGGTAAACAGCACCCCCTTATTTACATGGTCTGCTTCAAATATGACCGATGTCACAAGTCTGGGAATCATTGTAGATGGTAGCTATTTGGTAAAAGGTCTATCGCCCAATGTTACGAGCTATCAAACACTTTTGTCACAAGCTTTGACATCCGGATGGCATACATGGACTGTTAGAGGATTGGATATTGCCGGTAATTGGGTTCAGGCTACACAGTCCTGGTCTATCAGAGTGGATGCAACACCCCCCGCAGCGTTTTCCTTAAATACCCCAGCAGATGATATCTGGTTAGCAACACAATCTCCGACCTTTGTGTGGGGTGCTTCTATGGATAATGGTTCGGGCTTACAAAAGTATCAATTATATACAAACAATACCCTTCGTAAAGATAATATTGCTCCCACGTTAACTCAATGGACGGCATTTTCTGGAGGATTTAGCGATGATGCTGAATCGGGATTATCCAATTGGAATACTACCGGAACATGGGGATTGACTACGTCTTACCCGCATAGTGGAAGCTATTGTATAACGGATAGCCCCGTCGGAAACTATGCTAATAATCAGAATTCAGCCATTACTTTAGCTCAACCCGTTGCTTTGCAAAGCGCAACAAGTTTGTCATTGTCATTTTGGTATAGATGTGATCTTGAAAGTTGGATTGGGAGTTATGACGACTTGTATTTAGAAATATCAAATAACGGAACATCATGGACACAATTATCTCGTTATAGAAGTTCAAACAATACAACGATATGGACTAACGCTTCTTTTGATCTAAACGCCTATGTTTCATGGACAAACATTTACCTCAGATTTAGGATAGCAACTAATTCATCGGGAACTGCAGATGGTTTTTACTTTGATGATCTGGTTTTAACTGCAAACGGCATAGAATTAACCGATGGTAACTACCAGTGGGTTGTAAAAGCAGTTGATACTGTTGGAAATGTTCAACCTTCCACTAATATCAGAACCCTGCATATCGATACCACTGCTCCTTATGGTTCCCCCGACGCTTTTGCTAATCTGACACCTGCCAACAATGTATGGTCAGCAGATTCACTAATAACCTTTACCTGGACTCCATGTGTGGATGACGGCATTGGCTTGAACCGTTATGAACTTTGGATTGACGGAGCTAATGTCTCAGGAAATATTACTGAAACACATTATCAATTACTTCCGTCCCAAGTATTACAAAATGGTAATCATAACTGGTATGTAAAAGTGTATGATGATTTAGGAAATTATACGTCCACTACGCAACGAACAATCCGGATTGACAGGATACCCCCAGCAGATTTCGCTTTAGTTACACCAGCAAATGGTTCATTTTTCATTATGCCTACTCCCACCTTTACCTGGAGTGCCACGACTGATGCGGGTTGTGGATTATCGCATTATGAACTGTGGATTGACAATCTGTTGAATATTGATAATATCAGCAATACACAGACGTCCACAGCCCCAGCTGTTCAATTGAGTGAAGGTTCACATATCTGGAAAGTATTCGCTGTAGATAGTTTGGGCAACAGGAAACAAAGTACTGCGGTATGGACAACAATAGGAGACTGGAATCCTCCAACTCAGCCAATATTGATAAGCCCCATAAATAATCAGATAGTATCAGTAAGCCGCCCCACGATGACCTGGCAAAAATCTACTGATGCAGGGACTGGTGTGCATCATTACATATTATATATAAACCAACTCACTCCCCTAACTGTTACTCCTGCTGATATCAATGCCCCTATAGTAAGTTACCAGGTTCCTTCTACCCATGCCTTAGCCAATGGGAGTCATAGTTGGTATGTGAAAGCTTTTGATAATGCTGAAGGACAAAGCTCCTCAATATACGGAGCCTTTGTAGTTGACGTGGATACAACCCCACCAACTTCGTCCATAACTAACCCCATTTCAAATCAATACATTGGTGGAGAAAGCTATTTGATCACCGGTACAGCAAGCGATAATACTGGAGGCTCTGGAGTTCAGAAAGTGGAAATTAGGTTTAATGGTGGTACTTGGTTTTTGGCTAATAGTACCGGTAGGTCTGGCACAATAAACGAATCGCAAAAATCTGACACTGCCCTTAGCTTGGGCAAGAGCATCAATCTACAAAGAGCGGGCAATAAGGATAATCTGAGGGCAAACACTGTCAGCAAACCCAGCCAGGATGGCGATAGGGATGTGTATAACTGGCAATACATCTGGACAGGCTATCAAACAGGGAGTGTAACGATTGAAACCCGTGCTACAGATATGAATAATAATGTGGAGACTCCTCCATACTCCCGCCCCGTGATTGTAGAAAAAATAGCCCCTGTAGTGCAGAGTTTAAATGCAAATCCTAGTTATGCCAAAGCGGGAACAGTTACGTTTACGATGGTTTTCCAGACTGGTGCACATTGTGGAGGTATGAACACCTCCGTGACTCCCACCGTAACCATTACTCCCGCCGGAGGAACATCCAGAGCAGTAACACAAACCAGTTATCAGGGTAATACGTGGACAGGACAAACTACGATAGCTCAATCTGATTTGAACGGAACTGCTGTAATCAGGGTCTCAAATGCCAAAGACAACATCAACAACCAAATGGCTCTGAATTCCACCTACACCTTTGTTATCGATACTGCTGCACCCAATGCCTTCAATCTCATTACTCCGGTTACCGGTGCGTGGATGAATGTATCCCAACCACAACTAACCTGGGGAGCAGCAACAGACGTTACTTCGGGTATTGATCATTATGCTCTGGAAATCGACGGTTCTACAAATTCCCCGGGGTATAATAACATACCAGCTACAACCACCACAATCCAGCCTGCTACTGCCTTGACCATGGGAACCCATAACTGGAGGATTAGAGCTTATGATAGAGCAGGTAATTCAACATGGTCATCATCTTTTAGCTTTGGATTGGACCTTACACCCCCTGTTTCCGCTATTGTCGCACCGACCAACAATTCAACCATTGGCGGACTGGCATATACGATATCAGGCACATCTTCGGATGGTAGCGGCACCAGTTCATCAGGAATTGCCAATGTGCAAATCCG
>PHBQ01000026.1 GCA_002841975.1 Candidatus Cloacimonetes bacterium HGW-Cloacimonetes-1 | reverse complement strand
TGCTGAACATTATCGGGCGAACCACCGTTCGCCCCTACATGGAAATTACGAATATCTGTCCCTGTCCCAGTTTAATGGATTGTCAATAATATATGCCTTTGTGGCATTATAGTCATGGTCATTGCGGATTACATGATCATAATACCCTCGTTGCCACACTTGCCCACTAAATCCGGCAGCTCGCAACCGGAGGGTGACTGCTTGTTTAAACCCGGCAATCAATGCTCCCAATGATTTCGGTTTCAATGTAGTAGGGGCGATCGGCGGGTCGCCCGTTTCCATTGCGGCCGAAGATTCATCCTCGACCATGGATACCAAGAATTCGTTCATAATTATCACGATTCCATGAAAATGATTGGGCATTACCACAAACTCATCCAAAGCAACTTCCTTCCGGATCAATCCGGAGCGTTGCCATTCCTCTGCCACGATTTTACCGAAGACACTCAAATGCATGATATTATCTCGAATTTGTCCAAAGATATGTTTTTTATCATGACTGCATAAGGTGATAAAGTAGGCTCCTACCACAGCATAATCATATCCCCGCAAACGGATATTCTTGCGCTGGGGCAAAGCAGATGTTATGGAGATTGGTAGAGATGAGGAGTCGGACGAGTCAATATCGGGCGAACCGCCGTTCGCCCCTACATTTTCAAGTTTGCCAGGACGATACATAGTACATCCAACGCTCATCAATGCATCAATACAATCTTCCGGGTGGCAGAGGCAGTTCCGATATCCACCTTGATCCAATAAACTCCGGCTGCTGCTCTTTGGTTTTGCTCGTTGCGTCCATCCCATTGCAAGGCACCATCTCCCAGTGGCTTCATGCCATTACAGAGAGTTTTGGTCAATTGTCCTTTGATGTTATAGATGGATACTGAAACAGGAACATTCTTGCTGCCATCTATCGCGATCTTGCAGACTCCGCTAAAGGGATTGGGATAGGCTGTTATGCCTATTGGTGCCACGGGAGCCAGCTCGTCTGAAACCGCAGTTACTATATCCCGATGCAACATCTTAACATTGGTGCTATTAACGGCATAAAGATATTGAGAACTGGTGTAAAATTGAGTGTTAGGATAGCTGCTCACACCCAGATCGTAGCTTTTTACAGAGACGAACTGTCTTGCATAGTCTGCCAGTACAAACGATAGAGGCTGTCCCACGGTACCACAGATTGCCAAGAGATAACTCGTCCCCATAGCTTTTAGCATCCAGGGATTGCTATAGTTGGACAAGTTTGGAAAAGACGGATCCGGATAGATCTGCCCCGCCGAGATATAGAACTTTTTAAAAGTGTCGGAATAGGGTAATCCCCATTGGTCATTATTGATTACTCTGCAACTGAACGATTCCTCATTCTGAGGGATAAATTCCCTGCCATATCCACCCAGCTCACCTTCCATAAATTGTAAACTCTGGTTTTGCACATTGGTTAGCTGATTCCTGGCCAGATTCCGAGGAGGTAATTCACTATCTACCAAGCTCTGCTGTCCGTCACTTTGAACTGGAAAAAGCACGTCAGCCAGAATCAACTGATTCCCGGTGCTTCCAAAGGGAAGAACACTGAGAACTGATCCGCCCTCTTCGCCCAGATAGTACGCTCCGAAAACTTGAATAACTGTAGCTCCATCCACCAGAATACTACCACCTATCTGGGTATAGCGTGTGGTCATCAGCACATAGTTTTCATTCAGAAAGTAGAAATAAAGCAGCTCGTTATTTTGATAAAACATTTGCAAGGTATCCGTAGCAAAGTCCATCATATAATATCGGTATAAAAATGGATTCATTTGAAATGAAGAGAAGTATCCGACTGACTCGTCGCGAATCACAAACCCGGATTCACCTTCATCACTATAATAGCCAATATTGCTAATCCCTGTTCGGTCAAAGATATGAACATCCGTCTGAGTAGCATCCGTAAAGAATACAATCATTTTAGTCGCCGTCATGATCGCCGAATATAGCTTGCCATTACGGAATTGAAACATTGAAGGGCCAGCACCTATGGCACCCCAAGTAGGGTCAATATCGTATGTAAAAACCGTTTCAGGGGTTTGGGATCCAAATACCGGTACTACTTTTTGGCGGATGATCCGATATTGGCGATCCTGAATTTGGTGCTTGAACAGGGCCAGGGAATCGCCTTGAGTACCAGCCACTCGATAAACACTCTCTAATGTATATTCGCCATCATAAACGATGGCCATTTCTGTCTGTCCCCAGAGCATAGGCATACAAACCGCTAATAGTAGCACAGCTAACACGATGCGTGATAGATACGACTTTTTGTTCATTGTCTTTTCCTCCAAAACACTAAATGTAAATTTTTCAATGCATCAATACAATCTTCCGGGTGGCAGTAGCAGTTCCGGTATCCACTTTGATCCAATAGACTCCGGCTGCGGCTCTTTGGTTTTGATCGGTGCGTCCATCCCATTGCAAGGCACCATATCCTTGAGGATTCAAGCCCTGATAGAGAGTTTTGGTCAATTGACCTTTGATGTTATAGATGGATACCGTGACAGGAGCATTCTTGCTGCCATCTATCGCGATCTTGCAGACTCCGCTAAAGGGATTGGGATAGACTGTGATGCCTATTGGTGCCACGGGAGCCAGTTCGTCTGAAACAGCCGTTATCATATCCCGATGCAACACGGAAACGATACTGCCACTCACGATATATACATAATCCGAATTGGTTAAGCAATAAGTTTGTGAAGCAGTGGTAAAACTGATATTGTAATCTCTAACTGAAATCTGCTGACGCTCATAATCTGCCAAATTGAATGATAATTGCGTTCCAGTGCCATAGCAGATTGCCAAGAGATAATCCGTACCCATTGCTGCCAAATACCAAGGGTTGCTGTAGCTTTCCAGATTGGGAAAGGAGGGATCCGGATAGATCTGCCCAGCATCGACATAGAATTTTTTGAAATTGTTACAGATGAGCGTTCCTGCATAGTCATAGGCGTAAACTATGCAACTGAACGTAGAATCCTCGCGACTAACAAAACTACGTCCGGTGCCACCCAATCCCCCACCCATAAATTGAAGGTTCTGATTTTGCACGTAAGCATACAGGGTCCAGGAATCATCCCGAAAATCCAGCCCATCACTCATCAATATCTGATTGCCGTAACTTCCAAAAGGCTGAATCATATGAATCATGCCCACATTATAGCCTAAATAATTTGTTCCTAAATCTTGAATGACTGTAGTTCCCTCTACGAGAACACTGCCACTGTTAACTGTAAAGGCAGTTGCCAATAAGACATAATCTTCGTTCAGCAAGAAGATGGCAAGACCAGTGCCACTATAGAACATTTGCAGGGTATCCGTGCTAAAGTCCATCGCATAATATTGGCATAAATATGGGTTATATTGAAATGTAGAGAAGTATCCGATCGACTCATCGCGGATGATGAAACTGGAACCACCACCATACTCGGAATATCCCCCAATGCCGCTAATACCGGTTCGGTCAAAGACATGGATATCCGTCTGAGATGTGCCCGTAAAGAACACAATCAATTTGGATTCAGTGAGGATCGCCGAATAGAGCTTACCATTGCGAAATTGAAAATACCACGCTTTGGGAACTCCCCCAACAATAGAGATATCACCCCAGGCAGGATCAATATCGTAGCTAAATACCGTTTCAGGGGCTTGGGATCCAAATACCGGCACTACTTTTTGGCGGCTGATCCGATATTGGCGACCCTGAAACTGGTAATTGAATAATGCCAACGAATCGCCCTGCATCCCGACTGCCTTAAAATTGTTGTTTATCGCGTATTCACCATCATAAACGATAATCATTTCTGCCTGTCCCCACAGCAGGGGAGTACACATCGTGAACAGCAGCATTAGTATCAGAACTCGCATGATAGACGGTATCTTGCTCATGGTCTTACCTCCGGACAAAGCTAACAAACTTCATGTAACAGTTGTATTACAATATACATCATAATGTTTACATTGCTACGCAATTTTATAAAACTGTCAAGGTAAATCTATCTTACCTTCCCCACAGTTGATTCCCAGCTGATAATGAGGTGCATCCGCCGCGACTCGCAGGTGCTCACGAGGGCTTCACAAGGGGTTCACGAGGGAATCACCTCGGAATCCAGTATGGTGGTCAAAAGTAGGGTGTAGCGGTGGGTCGCCCGTAATGATTATGCCGAGGATTCATCTTCGTCTATGTATGTTCATAGAACACAGTTGCTTGTGTGTTGCTATGCACTCTTTACGGATCTGGCAAACGTAACTACGCCAGAGACTCTATACCCTGCGGGACTTAATAAATATACAAATAGTACTTGACCACTATCGCAAGCAAGTTTTATGATATCTCTCGTCACATTATGTTGGACATGAGGTATTTACATGTTGAAAAGATTGATCTATGCAGCTCTCTTAGTTTTTGTTTTGATCCTGCTTGGGAGCTGTGAAGTATTGTCTGCTCCAGGTCCTACCGAATTTAACTGTAGCTTGAACTCAGATGGGAGCAACTTCTCAAGATTTGATAATCGCCTTTTTGTGAACATGGGTAAACAATACTACATTTCGGACGATCTGGTATTCTATCTCAGCACCGCAATACGCCGTGGTAGTATCTATCAAAATACTCCACCTCAGGTCATTTCTGCACATTTACGCATCATAGACACAGAAACCATGGCTATCGACATTGTAAATCAGAAGATCTATTGCGCCACCTCAGATGGCATCTATAGGTTACCCTTTTATGGCTCTGGGCTTACAAACCTCAGTCCTGCAGTCTCCGGATCTGTTATTGCACCCGTGCTATCTACAGATCGCAACTACCTTACAGCCGTTCGCGATGGGCATATCCTGCGGCTGAATCTGAACAGCGGCGAATGGATAGAGGAAGCCGGTTTTAGTGGCGTCACTTATGCCACCTATGTGGCTGAAACAAATCAATACTATTACTATGCTACAACCTCAAATCTCAATGTGATGGGCTTGTGGAGGGCAACACCGGGATCGGATGAGCCCACTCTGTTAATGAACATGAACGGGGCAGTAGCGGACTTGAAATGGGATATAAGTCATGATCAACTCTATTTTGGGCTGTATTATAAAAGAAAACTATCATGGAGACCCGGCGTTGCAAACATTTTAAAGATATGCGATCGTGCCGGAACTGAAGTGGCTCAGATCGATAGTTGTTATAGTTTTGCCTTTGCTCCCAGTGAAGAGCGTGTATGCTATTCCCAATACATCTGGGGAATGGCAGATATCAACATGTTGGATCTGACTACGGGAACCAACGATCTGATCTTTGATGGATATTTCACTCGCAACACTTACTCTTACTCCATCTCGAATATAGTGCTACGACACGATGGATCCCGCATATTTTATTCTGGCTCTATCGGATACAGAGATTGATAATATTTGAAAACAGGAACTGTTCATGCTGATACAGCATGTACTATTTACTTTTTGATTGTTGATTCAAAGAAGGTTACTGCAAAGTTCATCATGATCCCCATTCTGTGATAACGGACGTCTTCAGTTTCGTGCAAAGTGAAACTCTGTACATCATGCCAGGCGTGAAGCTCGTATCTGTATCTATCATTTTTCAATCCTACCTGAACACTAATGCCGGGGCAAAACCTCCCCATCTCGTCAACAATGCTTCTGGATCTGATAAACTCATCTGAGACGTAAATCTCTTCAGTTTTGAGCTTGGCATAACTGATCCCATCCATGTAAGCTCCCGCCCCAATATAGATTGTATCCATTTTCCCTAAACTCAGAGCGTTCCAGTTTACAGACAAGGGGATACGTATGCTCTCAGTTTTTGTATGGAGCTTCATTTCTACCATATAGGGCTGGGGATGGCTATAAACTCCTCTGCATTCAAAACTCTGAAAACTAATGCCACTCCGGAGTTCTATCATATCTGTGGGGCAATAAAGTACCGTGATCCCGGGGCTCAGTGTCGCAAACGCTATCCACATAGCATGATCCCTGTCCGAGGGGATCAATATTGTGCCGCCTGGAGACAATTCCCCTGCGATTGACAATTGACCGCTATTTGATGGCATTCCCGAGCCTGTCTCCGCCATCAACTGCACCATACAAAACAGAAATAGTATTACAGATAAGTACTTCATCTCAATCCTCTTTGTGGATGGTATTTTTTATGGTAAATGGGACGACTCTGCACATGCAGGGTCACTCCCGGATCTGCTTCAAGTTGCGTAAGCGGGAGGCGATATCGGCAGCAAATTCTTCCTCTGTCGCATCAGGATTTTGCGTGCTATACCAGATCTCACAGGGAGCTTTCCCGCATTTGGCACAGGATTCCAGTCCTTTGCCAACTGCACACGCATAGATCGGGCAATGCTCTTGCCCATAGTAAACTGCCCAGCTCACTTTCCCACCGAGCTCAAGGCAACCCTCACATTCAATTTTATAGGCTTTACAATCCGTACTACAATTGACACCACAGGTACTCAGCATTGCTACCTCCTTACACGCTCGTTATCTTTGATTTTTCGAGACTCTAACATCTCAATATCTCCCTCACATCGTGTCAATACAAAAGGGTGCCCGAAGCATAGCATTCTAATGCTACGACATATAAAACAGCCAAATCATACATCTTCACATATCCATGTAATTCGAGTTCCACATTTGCGTACTCTCGGTGCTACAATTATCAATGGCGGGGAGATTCAGCCCTTTTCTAAGCGATTGATAGGATATTACATATTGTGTTTGACATTGCTAAACAGTGGTGGCTTCATCGCGATATTTGACTATAATGTACCTATAAACCGTATCCTTATGCGGTAAAGGAGCTTAGAATGAAAAAAAATGTGGGAACTATAGATAAGATAGTGCGTATCATTATCGCAATAGTAATAGTTGCTTTGAGTATAATGTCCAGATCGTGGTGGGGCTTAGTGGCAATCATTCCACTGGCTACAGCACTTATTGGCTTTTGCCCCCTCTATACGATTATGGATATCAAAACCCGAAAGACCCCCTATTAAGCCTTATGGTTGCTTGACCATACGACGTAGCCACAACACTATGGATTTATTGGCGTGGCGGATGTTTTCCATGTTGCGCTGTTGGCCGCTTTCGGTGTTATAGTCATCCACGTTGAGACCATGATCTCCTGCCACTATCACCACGTTTGTAGCGGTATTCACCTTTGCCGCAGCACGGTATACGGCGGGTAACACTGCATTATCCGGGTCATTGTCGCCTGCCACTATCAGTAGGGGACAATATAGACTATCCAAATCCGGATAAATCTGTGCCGTCAATTCATCATCCAAAAATATCGGAGTGAGTAGCACGATGCCGCGCATAATCCTCCGTTCCAATGCCGCATTATAGGCAAAGATACTGCCCAGAGACTTCCCGGCAATAAAGATATTGGCAGTGTCTACCTTCGCCGTGGCACGCAGGATGTCGATCATACTCAGGACGTCCGAGTAGCGTGATTGGTTGTATTCGGTGTCCGTTGCTTTGGGGTCTCGGGGAGTCCAGTTAAAGCGCAGAGTCACAAATCCGGCGTCATTGGCTTGCTTTGCCAGATCTGTGATGATCGGCAAATCCTTGTGATACCCATTTCCGGGGGCGATGAGGAGGCAAGGTTTCTGGGCGGACGACGAATCTGGCAGATACACCAGATCAAATTGATCTGAGGCATACGAAAGCAAAGCCAGTAGTGCAAAGATAAAAGTCAAAAGTGGTTTTTTCATATCAGAACAGTCCTTAGTATTTACGGGGTTGGGATGGAGAATACCGGGATCAACCTGGAGGGGTTCAGAGCCGGGTCTATAACGGGCGGGAGAGCTTTGTTTAGGTCAGCATCCGCATTCGCTTTAATCGAGATCGCAATAAAGGCAGAGATGATAAAGAGTGAGCCCATCCCGGCATATACGAGGTTTTTCTTGCGTGAGGCATTGGTATAACTTCCGGCATAGATCATAGTAAAGTTTTGGCCGTGCTCCGAGGCCAATCTCGCCATTACTACAGGATCCGGATCCGGAGACGAGATTGCAGCCAGGATTATTCCATATACTCCCAGTCCCGCTCCTGCCACAAAATAGAGCACATTCCCTCTGGCATCGGCTTTTCCCATTTGGGTTGCCAGTAAATATTCCGGAATTTGCGGAGCCGGGCTCTGCAGGCTATCCGCTACCTCTGCCACAAGCGGCAAAGCCATCAGCATGATCATTAAAACAATTATAAATCGTAATCGGGACATCTATCCTCCTCTGGGTTTAAATTATTCGGATTCCATCTCGATGGGTTCCCACAATTCTATTTTATTCCCTTCGGGATCACTGATATGGACAAATTTACCATACTCATAAACACTGATCTCATCGAGGATCTCGACCCCGTTTGCTTTGAGTTCCGCTACTAAGGCCTCCAGATCATCCACGATGTAATTGAACATATAGTCCTTGGTAGAAGGGGCAAAATAATCTGTATTATCCGGAAATGGACTCCACTGCGTAAAGCCTTTTGTCTGATTATCTGCCTGAATCCAATGAAATCCTGCACCATAGTCATCGGTTGCAAAACCCAACTGTTTGTTGTACCAGTCCTTTAATTCTTTGGGATTCTTACATTTAAAGAACACTCCACCAATGCCTTTTACCTTTTTCATTTCAACCTCGATACCATCATAAATAATTAGAGAATCTAGCTCCATCAAAGCGAATGCATCTACCTGCTCATGTCAAGGAAAACTTATCGGGTACACAAGCGAGCGATGCAATATAAAGCTTGCAGGGATTTCCGTTCACTGCAGTATTGTTTATGGTATGGTAAAACAATGCCGACTTTTCCCAAGGAGATGAACCATGAATCGTAACCTTTGTTTCTGCCTCGCATTAGTGGTTTTCAGCGTTGCTCTCGGTGCCTTTACGTTTCCGATAGTGGATACGGGAGTTCACACATATTATAGCAATACTGCAATACTGGGGACTCTCCTACCGGGCAATGCCTTCTATGGACAAGATGCCTGCTACCAAGGTAACGAGCCTTCGTACACGGATAATGGTGATGGCACCATCACAGATAATGTGACAGGGCTGATGTGGCAGCAAAACATGGGTGCAAAGCTCTCCTTCTCCGCCGCTTTTATCAAGGCTGATACCCTCAGCCTGGGCGGATACACAGATTGGAGGATGCCTACGCTCAAAGAATTGTATTCACTCATCAAATTCACCGGACAGTCCAGCGGGGAAAACTCCATTACGATGTATATCGACACCACATATTTCGCTCAACCTTTGGGCAGCCCCAGACCCATAGATGCGCAAACCTGGTCTGCCATCAAATACCGTGGGCTCACCATGCAAGCGGATTCTACAGTATTTGGCGTAAATTTTGTGGATGGCAGGATTAAGGGATATCCCCAATATCAACCGGGAAGCGGTGGCACTACACTCCATACCCTTTATGCCAGAATGGTGCGTGGAAACCCCGGCTATGGCATCAATAACTATGGCGATAATGGGGATGGTACGATCTCCGATCTTGCCACGGGTCTGATGTGGCAACAGGCAGATGACGGCATTTCCCGGGATTGGGAAAACGCCCTGGCCTATGCCGAAAACCTCAATCTGGGAGGATTCACAGATTGGCGCTTACCAAATGCCAAGGAACTGCAAAGCATTGTGGACTATACCAGATGCCCCGAAACCTCCAATTCTGCGGCAATCGATCCCCTCTTCCAGACGACGATGATCAACGATCCCGACGGGAATCCCGGTCAATACCCCTATTTTTGGAGCAGCACTAGCCACTTGGATGGCCCCAATCCCTATACCAGAGCCGTATATGTGGCATTTGGTGAAGCCCATGGCAAAATGAATGGTATCCTGATGGATGTCCATGGTGCTGGAGCTCAACGCAGTGATCCCAAGAGCGGCAATGCTGCCAACTATCCTCAGTTTATGGGTCCTCAAGGCGATGTAATATACGTTTTCAATTACGTAAGAGCAGTTCGCACGATCACCGCAACTGCTGTCAATGATGACAATCTGCTGCCGATCCACCTCAATATCTATCCCCATCCCGTCACCAATATCTGCACCGTAACTATGGAGAAGACTGTGCCAAATTCTGAACTCAGTATCTATAACCTCCGCGGGCAATTGGTAAACACAGTAAACATCAGCACAAAGCAAACCCAACTAGATCTGACAGACTTGCCCAGTGGCATTTACTTCCTGCGCCTCAAGACTGAGCATGGTGATAAAACCACCAAGCTCTTGAAGCTGTAGAGCGTTGTCTATAGCTCGTTTATAGGAATAGTCCGATCGGAGGACACAAGGGGTAACGCTGGATTCATCCGGCAGCTTCACTGGCTTCAGCCGGTTTGTGGGCACTATTTTGCAATCAGCAAAACCTTGCGGCAGCTAAGTGTTTTTATTTGCATACCTTTAAACCTCGGAGAGGTGAAACTCTTATAGCCTAAGGTGAAGCGCAGCGGAACCTCAGGAAACATGCACCCAACATAGTTTTAGCCCTGGAGGGGCGGCACAAAGGTGTTTTGGGAATGGGAAGACACACAGATCGCTTTGATTACGGGCGACCCGCCGGTCGCCCCTACGACATTATTCCGTGTTAATCCGTTTGATCCGTAAAATCCGTGTGACTATTCTATGCCATATATGAGCCACGTTTACCTTATTCCTGTAACTGATTCATTGCGTATTATTTAACAGCCCCAGCCATGGCGAAAAATACCTTGACCGTTTGCACGGGCTTGCAGATGATGAGATTGATCAATTGGATTTGCAGAGAATATGAGTCACGAGGGTAGTGAAATGTTCTTAACAATCGTATAAGCAATGAGTTGGAATTTACGCCAACATGTGGGACTCAACAAATGAAAAGGGGTTTACAATGAAAACAACAATTACCTTAATACTCATGCTTATACTTGCGGTTGGACTACTGGCAACTACCGGATTTGCAAATTATAGCAATCATCCTTCTCAGTCTCTTACCCGTAGCCCGTTCACCGGTGCCGGAGCAGGCACGGCAGTCAGTCCTTATATCATCACTACACCCGGACAACTGGACGAGGTCAGAAATTTCCTCGGCAGTAATTTCATCCTGGGCAACGATATCAACCTTGATCTCAGCCCCTACAATACCGATAGAGGCTGGGTACCTATTGGCACAAAGCCAGCTCCTTATACTATCCTGGATTTATCACTGGTTACAGGCGGTAGCTTCACCATCAGTGGAATGGATTTGTATTCGGAACAAATCAGAACGTCCTGGGTAATAACCATACCAACTACCGCAGCGGGAATTCAACACGCACTTTATAATGGCGATATTCAGGCTGAGGTTACCGATCTCGGTGCTAATAGATATGGTATTTCTGATATTGAAAGCATCAATCAGGATAATTTGATCGGCACAGTTACCATCGAATATGTGGATCAATTTCCCTTTTCAGGTGTTTTCAATGGCAATGGCAAAACCATCAGTAATATGTTTATCTATGGCTTTTATGGTCAAAATTACGGGCTCTTCGGGCGCACATATGGTGCCACAGTCATCAACCTCACCTTGAGCAATGTAAATGTTACAGGGTTATACTATGCGGGAGGATTGGCGGGATATACTCAAAATTCAACCTTCAACAACTGCCATTTATCCGGGAGTGTGATTGGAGCATATTATGTAGGTGGCCTGATTGGCATGGTGTATAATGATGTGAATAAAACTATCAGCAATTGCTCCGGCAGCGGAACTGTGAGCTCTGCAACTTACTACGGGGGATTGGTAGGCCTTTGCTACAATGCTACGATTAACAGTTGCTCTGCTACCAGCACAGTGACGAGCCTGGTAGATGATGGTGGTGGCCTTGCTGGGGGATTGGTAGGTATGCTCTATAATTCCGAAGCAAACAACTGCTATGTTACCGGAACAGTTTCTCACGGAAGCGGTTACGCTATCGGTGGGTTGATAGGTTTTCCCTTAGCCAGCCCGGTTAATAACTGCTATTCCACAGGTGCGGTTACCTGTTTCGGTCCCAACGCCGGAGGCCTGTTTGGAAACGGTGGTGACACTGCAACCGGTACTTATTGGAATACAGTAACTTCCACCCAAACCAACGCATCGGGTGATGGCACTTTTCCGGGAACCATGGGTCGAACTACTGCCGAAATGATCTTTCCTTATACCGGCAACACCTATGAAGGATGGGACTTCAGCAGCATCTGGAGAGATGATGTTACCGGTACCCTGAACAATGGTTACCCTGCTTTACGGTATCCTGATTATTTCTACAGTCTTGATGTACCCGTAGGCGGAGCTGTCGTGACCGTTACCGGTGGTAGTGCCAATAATGGCACAGGCTCTGTTCCGGATTTGACGGGATTGGGGTTTGTACCCGAGCAGACATTTTCATTCATCGGTACCGGAGTCCTCACAATCTCGATCACCACACTGGCTCAGATGGGTGCATATTGGCAGTCCGGCACTTGGCATCCCGTGCCAAATAGCGGCGGTAAGCTGGTCTTTGTGATAGATTTCGATATTCTGGGTAAAGGGGAAATTGCCATTGTAACAGGTAACGAAAGCACTACTCTGCCCATAGAATTGAGCAGCTTTACTGCAGTGCAGACAGCACTGAACAATGTGCAGCTCAAGTGGGTAACCCAATCCGAAAGCGGTGTAGTGGGCTATTATGTTCACCGCAGTGCTGCAAATGACCTCAGCGTTGCCGCAGGAATTAGCAGCTTAATCGCTGCTACCAATACTTCACAGGCACAAAGCTACAGCTATGCGGACAGTGAAGTAAGCCCCGGAACCTGGTACTACTGGCTGCAAAATCTGGATGTGGATGGCAGTAGTAATTACTATGGACCGGTAAGCGTGATCTTTACTGCAGACAATAATGATAACACCCCAATAATACCTCTGGTAACATCGTTAAACCGTATTTATCCCAATCCTTTCAATCCGACCACCACAATATCATACGGATTGGCAAAGGCAGAACGGGTAAATATCCAAATCTTCAATATCAAGGGTCAGCTGGTGCGTAATCTGCTTTCCGAATCCAAACAGATGGGAACTTATCGTGCTGTGTGGAACGGCACCGATGACAGAGGCAATGTCCAGAGCTCCGGCGTGTATTTCATCAAACTGACCGCAGGAACATATAGCAATACATCCAAAGTTATGATGCTGAAATAGCTCCAAACCCATTGTGATCTTACAGGCGGTTCATATTCTGAATCGCCTGTTTGTTTGATCCCTGGGCATTGTGTTTTGCATGCAGATACGTAGATCTACAATCCGGAAAGATCTGCTGATCTTGGCATCCAATAAATCTATTGACTAATTTACTGATCTCAAACATCTTGTAAAGACGTGATAAATTTATTTTGAAATGGGATAAACTAATGGTAAAAGCAAAGATATATGTTCAGTTAAAGGCCAGTGTGCTGGATCCTCAGGGTAAAGCGGTTACTACATCTCTGCATGCAATCGGCTACGAGCGCGTCGCAGACACCCGAATCAGTAAATATATTGAGATCATTTTTGACGAGACGGACTTGGCTGCCGTGGACACTCAGGTGCACAGTATTTGTGACAAACTGCTCGCCAATCCTAATACCGAGCACTATCATTTTGAATTGGAAACAATGGAGTAAGCCTCTTGCGAGTAAGTGTAATCACCTTTCCCGGCTCAAATTGCGATCAGGACGCTCTGGAAGTTTTTGAAACCAGAGGTCACACCGTGCACAGCATTTGGCACAAAGACACAGACCTCCAAAACCCGGATCTGGTCATCCTCCCGGGGGGATTTTCCTATGGAGACTATCTGCGTTGCGGCGCTCTGGCGCGCTTTTCACCGATCGTCAAAGAGGTTGTCGCGCATGCCCAACGTGGCGGATACTTATGGGGAATCTGTAATGGATTCCAGATTCTGACGGAGACTGGTCTTTTGCCGGGAACGCTGTTGATGAACAACACATTACAGTTCATCTGCCAGCATCAGTATATCCGCATTGAAACCGCGAATACGCCCTATACTCATGGCCTTCGGGTCGGTACTGCTTTGGATATTCCCATTGCCCACAAAGAAGGAAATTACTTTATAGATGAACCGGGACTCCGTGAACTGCAAGATCAGGATCGCATCGTATTCCGTTATTGCGACGCGGATGGCAACATCGCCCCCGGCACCAATCCCAATGGCGCACTGGACGATATTGCCGGGATCTGCAACACCACCCGTAACATCTTGGGTATGATGCCTCATCCCGAACGGGCTGCGACAGATAGCGTCAGTAGTAACGATGGGAAACAGATTTTTAGAGCTCTCGAAGATTATTTTACGACCCGCGCTTGATCTGATCTTTCCGCCAGTCTGCCTCGGTTGTCACGACAGGATTGGTAAAGATATAGATCTCTTGTGCGAGCCCTGCCTGGAGACGATCAGCCCTATTGAGGATGGATTTTGCGATGTCTGCGGTTCTCCGCTGGACAGTAAAGATTGTGAAGTGTGCTGGGACAGCAAGATACATTTTGATTTTTCGCGCTCGGTGTTTCGCTTTGACGGTGCCATCCGTCAGATGATTCACGAGCTCAAATACAACGGCCTCACCAGCCCGGTCGGGTGGCTGGCAGAACGTGCTGCAAATTACCTGAAAGTCAATGGAATTTACAAAGATATAGATGTGATCATGGCAGTTCCCCTGCATGCTGTACGAAAGCGAGAACGCGGATTTAACCAGTCCGAACTGATCGCCAGAGAGATAGCAAACAGAATGGAACTTGCCTATTGCGAACCGGTCAAACGCCGCTGTTATACCGAGAGTCAGACTCATCTTACCAAGACGCAGCGCATGCAAAATCTGAAGTCTGCCTTTGTCCTGTTACCGCGGGTGGACATCACCGGCAAGCACATTCTGTTGATCGACGATGTGTTTACCACCGGATCAACCGTCAATGAAATTGCCCGTATCCTGAGAACGGCAAAACCGGCACAGATCGCAGTATTGACTGTGGCACGTGCTTAAGAAAGGAATATGAAAGAACAAATATACAACGAGATCAAAGTCACGATCAGTGAAGACGAAGCCAACGACATGATCGAGCGGGTTGCCCGCTTCATCGCAGAGCGTCACTTGGCTCCGGCAGGGATACTCTTTATCGAATCCGTCCGCCCTTTGCATGGAATTGGCAGTCAATTCCTGTATTTCGTATTGCCATTTGCCGAGATCATCTTTGATTCTGCTAAGTATCAACGCTTTGCTCTGATGATCGGGAAAGAGGAATATCTGAAACGCTTGGTGGATCGGATCGACGAACTGGATGAAGAGATCAATCGTGAACGTCGCAAAAATGCGCGCTTGATGCGTACGAGACGTCGTAACCAAATACGTCAGTTTTTTACAAAGCTATTTAATAGAAACAAAATATAATTGCTGAAGAAGCGGAGGATCATATGCAATATGATGAAAAACGCCTAACACGTATCGTTGCTACCGATTGCGGCAGTACAACGACCAAGGCAATTTTGATCGAATGGGTGGACGGAGAATTCCGCCAGACCATTCGTGGCGAGGCTCCGACCACTGTGGAAGCTCCCTTGAACGATGTAACCAAGGGCGTCATCAATTCTACACAGGAACTCGAAGAATTGGCCAGAATCAAGTATAACAACCCCAATATCAAGTTTATGGAAAATGGTGAATTTGTGATCCCCCGCCGCGGCGACGTTGGCGTCGATGCCTATGTATCGACCAGCTCTGCCGGTGGTGGTTTGCAGATGATGGTGACCGGTGTGGTGGCTTCCATGACCGGAGAAAGTGCCGAACGTGCAGCTCTGGGTGCCGGTGCGATCGTGATGGATCTGATTGCCAGCAACGACAAGCGCATGAATCATGAAAAGATCGAGCGCATTCGTCAGCTCCGTCCGGATATGATCCTGATGGCAGGCGGCGAAGATGGCGGAACCGTGAAACACGTGGTCGAAATGGCCGAACTGGTTGCCGGTGCCGATCCCAAGCCCCGTCTGGGCTCCAGCTACAAACTCCCGGTGATTTATGCGGGGAACAAAGACGCTGTGTCCGAGATCAAAAACACTCTGGAAACCAAAGTCGATCTCATCATTGCCGACAATATCCGTCCCAAGCTCGAGACCGAAAACCTCGGTCCCGCCCGTGACAAAATCCATGATCTCTTTATGGAACATGTGATGAAGCAAGCTCCCGGCTACAACAAGCTGATGGAATGGACCAAAGGTCCGGATCTGGAAGCTGTGCCGATTATGCCGACTCCTGCCGCGGTGGGAAACATCATCCAGGCTATTGCCAAAGATGAAACCATCGAAGTAGTGGGTGTGGACATCGGTGGAGCTACTACCGACGTCTTCTCTGTCTTTACCGAAGAATTTGTCTTTAACCGCACTGTGAGTGCAAACTTGGGCATGAGCTATAGTATTTCCAATGTGTTGGCATCTGCCAAGCTCGAAAACATCCTGCGTTGGGTGCCTTTTGATATCGATGAAGGTGCACTGCGTAACATGATCAAAAACAAGATGATTCGTCCTACCACGATTCCTGCCTTGCTGGAAGAGCTGGTATTGGAACAGGCTATTGCCAAAGAAGCACTGCGTCTGGCTTTCAAACAGCACAAAGAATTTGCCTCTTCCCTGAAGGGAATGCAAAAACAGCGTGATATCTCCGAAGCCTTCAGTCAATCCGCTTCCGGTGGCTCCATAGTCAATTTGATGACTCTGGCACTGCTCGTTGGTAGCGGTGGCGTGCTCTCACATGCTCCACGTCGTCACCAATCCGTGATGATGATGATCGATGCCTTCCTGCCGGAAGGTGTGACTCGCCTCGCTGTAGATAGCATCTTTATGATGCCGCATTTGGGCGTGCTCTCCGAGATCAGCGTCAAGGCTGCCACCGAAGTGTTCCGCAAAGACTGCCTAGTCTATCTGGGCACTTGCGTAGCTCCTGTGGGCAAAGGCAAAGCCGGGAAATTAGCACTCTCTGCCAAGATTGAATTGCCCGATGGTACTGTCTTTAATGAAGATATCAATTACGGTGAAATGCGCTTGATCCCCTGTGCTGCGGGTACGAAGGCGAAAGCCACACTCAAAGCCCACGGTGGATTGATCCTGGACAAAGATAAGAATCGTGAACTGGAAATAGACCTTCACGGTGGCGTCGTCGGTATCGTGCTCGATACTCGCGGCAGACAACCATTTACACTTCCTGTAGAAGCTTCGCTCCGCGTGCCCCAGCTGAAGAAATGGATGCGCGAACTCAAAGCTTATCCGGAAGACATTTTATCATAGGAGGTAAAGATGGGACAAGCATATTCAGCCGGATTAACCGTAACCGATAGTATAGTCCTTCGCAAGGAACGCTTACTGCCTCTCAAAGGGCAAGTGCTCGTCAAAAAAGGCGACATCGTCAAAGCCGATCAGGTCGTAGCAGAAACGCTGCTGCCCGGTAAAGTCGTACCTTTTAACCTCGCCAACAAGCTCGGCGTGACTCCTGCTCAATTGACTCAATTCATCAAGATCGAGCCGGGACAACAGATCACCAAAGACACGATCCTGGCACAAAACAAGGGTCTCTTTGGCACCGGTTTCATGAAAAACGAAGTTCGCTCTCCCTGCGATGGTGAAGTGGAAAATATCTCCAGTGTCACCGGACAGATCCTCCTCCGCGAACCCCGTATCCCTGTCCAAGTCAAAGCCTTCATCGATGGCATCGTCACCGAAGTCATCCCCGGAGAAGGCGTGGTCATAGAAAACAAATCTGCCTACATCCAAGGTATCTTTGGTATTGGAGACGAAACCGTCGGCAATATCATGATGCTGGCAGACAATCCCTTTGACGTCCTCAGTGCCGGAAAAGTCACCGAAGCCTGCCGTGATAAAATCATCGTGGCGGGATCCTTCATCCACCTTTCCGAGATCGAGCTTGCCATCAAGCATGGCGTCTGCGCGATCATCACAGGTGGCATCGACGATCAGGATATCAAGAAACTGCTGGGTTACGACATCGGTGTGGCTATCACCGGTCATGAAAAGATCGGCTGCACCATCGTGGTGACAGAAGGCTTTGGCAAGATCGATATGGCACAAAAGACCTTTGATCTGCTCAAACAATTCAATGGCAAAAAGACCTCGATCCATGGCAGAACCCAGATCCGTGCCGGCGTGATCCGTCCCGAGATCATTATCCCTCTGGAATTCCAAGCCGACGAATTGATCGTACCGGAAGTCAAAGTTCCGATCCTGGAACCGGGCTCTCTGATCCGTATCATCCGTCAGCCCAATTTTGGCAAAATTGCCAAAGTGGTGAGCTTACCGGAAGAACTGACAATGGTCGAATCCGAAACCATGGTGCGTATCCTGGAAGCCGAATTTGAGGATGGAACCAAATTCCGCATTCCGCGTGCCAACGTCGAAGTGATCGATTCCTAAAGATTCATATAGTCTGTGCTCCTGTAGCGCAGTAGATATCATCAACGCCACCTGTTATGGGTGGCGTTTTTTATTTGAAGCCGGAGACAACTGGATTCGATACCTTCGTGTCCACAGTCGGGGCGATTGTGATTACGGGTGTCAAGAGCTAATACGCAGGTCTATGTTTTTTAGCCCCTTGCGGGCGTTGTAGTATTAGCGAGGGGCTAAATTAGGCAAAACCTAAACTTGCACATGCTTATGCAGATACGAAGATCTGCAATCCCGACGCAGACCGTAACGGTACACGCCTCGTGTGCCACAGTAGGGGCGACTGTGATTACGAGAACAGGCAGAGTCGGAGCTGCGGAAAGCTCTGGTACGAAAGCTCCGCTACGGCGCCCTCTCCAAAAATATATCTTGACTACTCAAATAATATTTTGAATAATGCTACTTATCATATTATGTAGATTTAGTATCAGACACGGGGATAGTATGGGTATCTCATTGCAGTAACAACGGGCTCTGATATTTGGGCTAGAACCCATAATCTCCGTGCATACTGGTAAGGAGTAAAGATGAAGAATCTAATCTTTGTTTTAGTATTTTGGTTTGCATGCTTGGCTTTGACAGCTACAGTGGACGCAAGCTGTATCCTGGAAGAGCATATTGACTCCAACGCAATTGGCCACCTGAAGCAACAGGGAACCATCTCCGGATACATAAGAGGTAGCTCAATTCAGGGAATATCGGGAGCAACGGTTACTTGTGGGGATATCAGCGTCACTTCCGGCTCTTTTGGATTTTACGCTATGACCCTTGAACCAGGGACTTACAGCGTGACTGCCAGCATCCCGGGATACTTGCCTTTTACTTACACCGGAGTGGAAGTGATGGATGAGCAATTCCTAACACTCAACTTTACTTTGCAGCCAGTGATCGTAAATTTTTATTGCGACAGTTTTGAAGACTATCCGGATTTCAGTCTTAGCTTTGCTCCCTGGACTCTGGCAGATGTCGATCTTAGTGACACTTTTGGCCTTCCAGATGCCACCTGGCCCAATGCAGGTGCCCCTATGGCTTACATAGTATTCAACCCCAGTGCTACTATTCCTCCTCTTGTAGGTTATGAGCCTCAGGATGGCAACAAATATGTCGCCACTTTTGCCTCAGATACACCTCCCAACTACGATTGGCTGATCAGCCCCATGGTTGCAGCAGGTTTTGTAAGCTTTTGGGCTCGATCTTTTTCCGATGAACACCCCTTAGAGCGGTTCAAGGTAGGAGTTTCCTTGGGCAGCACAATTCCAGGGGCCTTCCAAATCATTAGCGGGCAGAACTATATAGAAGCACCGTTGAATTGGACACGTTATAGTTTCGATCTTTCCCCATACTATTATCAGAATATTCGCATCGGCATATTGTGTTGTTCTAATGAAGCTTCAATGTTTGGAATAGACAATTTTACGGCATCTGGAATTACTCAAGGTGAGGATGATACTTACACACCGGTTCAGAGTAGCACTTTGGAAGGGAATTACCCCAATCCCTTTAACCCGGAAACCACCATTCGCTACAGCCTGAAAGAAGCAGGCCCGGTTAGCATCAGGATTTATAATAGCAGAGGGCAATTGGTGAGAAACCTGGTGAACAAGGATTTACCAAAGGGGCATCACAGTGTGGTTTGGGATGGTCGGGACGACCAGGGCAAGGGAGTATCCGGCGGCATCTATTTGTATCAAATGAGTGCAGGCCAGTTCAGCTATGCTCGCAAGATGTTGCTCGTGAAATAGTGCTGCACCTATGTGTGACGGCAAGCATACACTCAGCCTTGCACATGCTTATGCAGAGACGGAGATCTGCTAATCTGGCGACGACCGTAATGTTACACGTCTCGTGTGCCACAGTCGGGGCGACTGTGATTACGAGAACAGGCAAGCTCCGGTACGAAAGCTCCGCTACGCCGTAACCGAGCAATGCTCTTCACTTCGTAATCCACAAAAGCCATTGACAGATACTATCCGTGTTTTAAGAAGTACCAAGCTGATATTTACTGCTGATTGGCATGGCTGTTGGTCCTTCCAAATAGCTAATGAGCATGATGTAAACGCAGATGGAACTTACAAGAAACAGGAGGATGAGATGAAGGAGCTTTGCAAGAATTGTAATAGTAAAACAACTGGATTGTTTTGTGCTCATTGTGGCCAGTCCACTACCACAAAGAGGATAGACTGGTCTTTCTGCTCCAAGGAATTCTTCATCAATAGCCTCACTCTCCACAAGGGCATGCTGTTCACGGTAACATCCCTGATCAGGCATCCCAAGAAAATGGTAACTGACTATCTTGATGGCAAAAGGATCTGCTATACCGGAGCTGTGCAGTTCCTCCTCTTCATCACCATCTTTATGGGTTTAGCTTCTCTACTTGGGAGAGGTGCCCAAGATAATCCCGTATCAAATGCCATGATCAACGGTGTAGAATATGAAATAGACATTCATAAATACATGAAACCCATAATCGTAATCTACGCTATCATATCTTCGTTTGGCAATTACCTGGTTTACAGACGCAGGAAATACAATCTGGCAGAGCATTTCTTACTAAACTTTTACATCATTGGCATGGTGTTTTTGTTATCCACGGTATTCGATTTAATCACTTTCTATCAGCTCTCTGATTACGACTATATACCTGCCTTTCTGTTCGCCATGACCTATTACATCCGCATCTTTTATGACAAGAAGATCCGGGTGGTCGATTTCTTCAAAGCGATATGGTGTATTACGCTGAATCTGATAATCGCCTTGGTTTTACTGATTGGTGGTGGATTTATCTATGCGTATTACCTTGACTTGATATAAACTGCGGTAAAGCAACTCAACACTTCCCCATAAAGAGAAAAGATACGGAGATCTACTAATCCCGACAGGTACCCGTAATGGTACACGCCTCGTGTGCCACAGTCGGGGCGACTGTGATTACGAGAACAGGGTCGGAGCTTCGGAAAGCTCCGGTACGAAATGCTCCGGTACGAAATGCTCCGCTACGAAACCTTCGTTACCTCAAGATCACACGTCACTGATGATCGCAGAGATCAGGCTTTTTTCGTTCATGCGTTTGAGCAGGATATTGATCGAGCTGGTAATAGGAACCGCGATCATCATACCTACGATGCCCCATACATAAGCCCAGAAGATGAGCGAAATCAGAACCATAATCGGGCTCAGATTTAGTTTGTTGCCCATCACTTTGGGTTCCAAAAAGTTACCAAAGAACAATTCGTTTCCAATCAGTAAGATGATGAGCGCGACCAAGCGGAAGCCAAACCCATATTGGAGTAAACAGATAGTCATGGGAAATAGGGTAGAGAGGATGGATCCGATATTGGGGATAAAGCTCAAAGCAAAATAAAAGAGTCCGGCGATGATCACAAAATCTATTCCAAAGATCCATAACAAGAGCATCGCAATAGATGCTGCACCAAGGCTGAGCAGAGTTTTGTTAGTCAGGTATTTTTGGATCTGGGTTTGGATGCTGAGCAAAGTCTCAAAGGTCTGTTGATTTTCCGCTTCGGTAAGCACCTGGCGCACTCTTTGTTCCCGCTTGCTGGATCCTCCCACTACAAAGAGCAGAAAGACCATGGTCAGAAAGAAGCGGCTCCCGGTATTCATAAAAATGCCAATAGTTTTGGAAACAAAACCGGTAATAGAAAAGCTTTCCTGCGATAGGAATTTGGCGGGTTCAAAGCTCGGAATCTCGGCAAAAGCGAGATCCAGCTTTGCGGTTATCTGCTCGTAGAATGTCTGTGCATACTCTATCTGCTGTACCATCTTGAGCTGATACTTCGGTAGCTGTTGCAAAAAGCTGTTTCCCGCGGCAAAGATCACTAAACCCAAGGAGACAAATATTATCATGATTACCAGCAGCATGATTATCATAATCAGCCAGAGGGGAAGCCGGCGCTTGCTCAGCCAGGAACGCATCGGCGCAAATACAAAGCTGATGAAGATGGCAAAGATCAGCGGGATAAATAATGTCTCCAATGCCTTGAGGATGATAACAACAACGGGTAAACATATGGTAATCAGCAAGATTCTGATCCATCTGAGCTCGGTCAGGGATTTTTGTTCGATATCCATGCTCTACTCCTTTTCGTAGGTGATATACTGTAAACATTTGCTTTCTTTCTACACAAGATAATCAATACCTTACCAAATTGCAGATCATATTCTTCAAAAGGAGTTATTATCTCCTTACTCTAAGCTCAGGTGCTTCCCTCGTGACCCCCTCGTGATTCCCGGGTGCGACAAGGGAATCACGAGGGAAGTGCCATGCCATCAACTGAGATTGCTATCTGTTAGAACAGGGTGCCGATATTGCTGAATTGTGTCGCCCTTACAGGGATTACCGTGGCTGGAGGGTGCGAATCCTCCCCAAAAAGAGAAAAGTCGGTGCTTCGGCAAGCTCCGGTACGCAAAGCTCCGGTACGACACAAACCCAGTACACACACTCCCCCAAAAATAAAACTTGACCAAAACAGGCAGTCAGGTATTTAGGTAATTAATTAAATACCAGGTGGTGATCATGTCCGATTCTTTTTTCAAGGCAATAGCCGATGCCAACCGACGCAAGATCCTGTTCTTGCTCCAAAAGCAAGCTGTGCTTTCTGCGGGTGAGATTGCCACACATTTTGAGATCAGCAAAGCCGGTCTCAGTGACCATCTCAAGATCCTAAAAAATGCCGACCTGATCTACTCTGAAAAGAAGGGTCAATATGTGTTTTACAGTCTGAATACCAGTGTGTTTCAAGACATTATGAATTGGCTTACCGATATTATAGACACCAAAGAGGTACAAAAATGAAAAGACTCAAACAGTTTAAATGGGCCTTGATTGTGCTGATTGCACATATCATGATAATGATGTTTTTTGCAGTGACTTTGCCACGCCAAACCGCGGTACCCATGCATTGGAACATCGCAGGAGAGATCGATGGCTGGGCTTCCAAATACACAGCTTTATCCTTCTTTTTGGGGATCAATATCTTTGTATTTTTGATGCTCTATCTCACGCCACTGTACTCACCTTGGTACAAAAAGAATGAGGAACGCTTCGAGCGGATTCTGCCGAATTTGACTACGATCCTGGTCTCGTTTTTGGGCTTGATTTCCGCACTTTCGATGTACATTGCCAAAACCGAAAATCGGGAGCTCTCGGTCAATATCCTGATGCTCTTGATTGGGTTTATGTTTATCGCTCTGGGAAATCTGATGCCCAAAGTACCCAGAAACTTCTTTATCGGGATTCGTACCCCCTGGACGATTGCCAATGACGAGGTCTGGCTCCGGACGCACCGCATCGGAGGGGTAACCTTTGTGATCAGTGGTATATTGATCTCTCTGAAGAGCTTTATCCTGATCAATAGTGCCACCTTCCAGACGGCAGTGATGGCAGCTGCCTTTGTTATCCTGATGTACCCGATCGCCTATTCCTTTGTGATCTACAAAAAGCTGGGGAACTAAAACACCCCGACCAACAATAAATAACCCCGGGCTTGATGTCCCGGGGTTCTTCTTTTCAAACACCAAACAGCGTTTTGAAGATAGTAAAGACAGTTGCACATGGACAAACAAGTGCAAATTGAAGCTACCAGAGCTTAGTACAGCGATTTTCTCTTCAATCTATTCCCACCCACCACCCCAAGTCGTGTAGTGCTCCGCCCTACAACCCGATTACTCATTAGACTAAAGTAGCAAATCTATGATGAATCACGCAATTTAATCGCATAAGATCAGATATTTTACATATTTGAAATTATATATTGACAGCCTCTATCACCTTGTCAGTCTTGGATATGACTCTTGATAATTCATGGAGGTAACAATGAAAAAAGTATGTGTATTCTTATTGCTTACGGCTTTGAGCAGCCTGCTCTGGTGCGACATTCAACCGATTTCAAATCCAATTGACACATTTCCGCAGTATTTACCCGGGAATATTGCCACCTATGCCAAGGGTGATACCATAGCCTATGTCACTATTAGGCCTACGGAGGACAACACCGGTGGAATTATATATTTCACGAGGTCTTACGATGGCGGGCAAAGCTTTTTTCAAACAACAGTGAGTCTTTCTGCATCGCCTTACTGCAAGCCCAGCCTCAATTTTAATGAGGGTCAGATCATTGTCAACTACGTTAATAATAACATTCAGTATGCTGCGATATCTACCAATGGCGGGCAAATCTTTTCCAATACTGCCCTCTTCCCCAACTATGAGGCCAGCCCCTATCTGGAAAGAGTTGGAGATAGCTATCGTCTTTTTGGCATAAATAGTATGCAGCCGCAGGCAAGCGATATGAGTACTGCCACTCCTCAACTTCCCGTGTATTTTACCGATATCGACGCATCTACAAATGATACTCCGGTCTATTTTTGGGGACCGGATGTGCTGGATGGACCTATTGTCAGCAATTCCGATATTTGGATCAAGAACGGTGGCGGGGGTACAAATGGCGGTTGGCCAACTTTTTATGGCCACGTTACAACCGGGGGTATTATTCAAAGTACTTCCGGAACACCTCCATATGCATCCGTCTTCCGAGGTGGATATACCCAAGGAGTTCAAGATGTAGGACTAAAGACTTCATTATTGGACGAAATCTCCCCCATAGCGACCAATATCGGGGATGAGACCACGGAAGGCGATATCTTCCTCGTAACTGCTAACGGAGCCAGCTACGATATCTGGCTGGGCGCTATCAGTGAATCTATCGCTTCATTTGCGGATGTTTATACGAGTTATCCTCCGCCTGTAGATTTCCTCTATCAGAACACTTATACCGTTACAGACACGGTTTGGACTCCATATTCTATGGGATCGGTGATCGGCACCCATGTCGTGCACGGTACCCTGTGGATCAAAGGTAACTTTGCAGGTAAAAGCACCTGGTACTCCACCCAAAATATGTATCTGGTAGGGGATATCACGTTACTAGGAACCGATGTGGGACAGGCTCCTGATCTGCAAGGCAACACCAATATCACGGATTATGTAGCCCTGATCTCAGAAAAGAATGTGATCGTCAAATATGCTTACAAGGATCCGATGTACTCCCTGCGCGTTCATCCCAATTGTGGTGCAGACGGACAAGGTATCAATATTTATGCCTCGATTTATGCCTTGGGAAGCGGACAGAACAGCTATGATGACGGAGTTTTTACTTTTGAGTATCAACACCCTCATCCATCCGTACCAGCCTATCAAGTCGGCGATACTGTGTATGATAATATTGACCTGCATCGCAGGCATTTCCCCCAGACGGCTTCTGCCCCTTGGCCACAGAATATCGACTATCCCTGGTACAACCCTGTGTGGCCGGAACGCCAGCCCTATAAGGAACGTGGCACCATCAACCTGTGGGGTTCAATAGTGCAACGGCGGCGCGGTTTTGTACATAGATCAGTGCTTGACTCCGAGCATCCCTCAAACGGAGTTTGGGATATTGCTCAGGACTATTGCGGGGGAACCAGTTCAGTGAATACCTATGACCCTATTTGGGGATTCGAAATGAATACCCGCAACTATCCCGGCACCACCGGAGCCGGAGTTGGTTACAAAAAGAACTATCACTGGGACACACGTTTGCAAATGGATACCTTTGGATTCAATCCTTGGGAACTGGGAGCAAAGCTGTCCACTCTTTCAACCCTCGAAAATCCTACAGCAGCATCCTATTTCAGCAAAGACTATGTAAAGAAGGTGCGTAGCAAAGTAGTTGCACACCATGAACAGAACGGCCTCTTTGCCTTTAATAACTGCTTGCTTTACGACAACAACGGGGTGGTACAGGATCTAAGCCCAATCGTAGCAACCGATGGAGACATCGTAAACATTACTTACACAGGCGATAACAACGCCCTGATAAGCCAATATCAAACTCCCCAAGAGGGGCAAGAGATGGGGATGCTGAAGATCAAAGAGTTGGATCCAGAGACCGGAAACATTCAGACTTTGGTCAATACAGCGGTCATCTCCGGCATTTACGACATCATGAGTTTCAGTCCCCAGAATCATTTTATGGCTCGCTTTGATGGCGATGGGATTATCAACTTCTGGCAGTTTACAGCCAATAGCCCGGGTCAACTCTTAGAAAGCTGGGATATTTCTACTGTCGGTCTTGCAAATTATGATCTCAGCAAAAGCAAAATCTGTCTGCTCCCTTCCGGAGGCGATGAATTTTACATCCTGCTGTGGCTCAGCCAATATGAAGTAACGGGAGAAGCACCACGCGGAACCGTGTATTATTCCAAGGGCAATTTTCCTCTTGCCGATGATGACCACTTGAGCCCAGTCGTGCCCCAGATTCAACTCTCCACTTATCCCAATCCTGCCCGCCAATCGCTACGCATCGGCGTCAAGATGGAACCTCGTAGTCCCCATACTGTGGAAATCTATAATATCAAGGGACAGAAAGTGAAGAGCTTTGATGTTAGCAAATTCCAGGGTACCTACGATCTGGATTGGAACGGAACGGATGACCATAATGCTAAGCTCGGTTCCGGGATCTATCTGATCAAAGTGAATACTATCAAAGGCGAAAGCATCACCCGCAAAGTGAGCTGGATCAAGTAATATAACCAATGGGCAACAGCCCAAAGCAGACATATTAAAACCCCGGGATCTGATGCGTCCCGGGGTTTTCATTATTCAGGATAAAGTGTCTATTTTAGCATCACCATTTTCTTGGTGATCTGCCTTGTAGGAGTTTTCAAACTATAGAGATAGATTCCGCTGGCGGCGGCATTTCCCTGCTCATCCCGTCCATCCCAGTCCAGGCTATGTGATCCTGCGGGAAGGGGGCTGTCGCTCAGCAAAGTCTTTACCAATTGACCTTTGAGGTTGTAGATTCTGACGCTCGCAGCTTGAGCTGTAGACAGTTCAAAGGCTATTGTGGTCTTGGGGTTGAATGGATTGGGATAGTTTTGCCTCAAACTCGGAACCGGTGATGTGGTAATGAGCTCGTCCTCGATTCCCACCGGGCTGCTGTCTATCCTACGCGCCAGAAGTGCGTATTGGAGATTAATATCTGATCCATAGTCATGATAAATGTACCTTGCACTCCAAGTCAAGATGGAACTGTTTCCCAGACTTGCTGCAGTGATATAATAAGGCGTATAGTGATTTCCAGTGATGAGCACATCAGCATCACCCACAGCTTGTCCCTGGCTATCGAGATGATGCATGTAGAGATCACCATATCCACTAATGAAATTTGAGCCCAACCAAAATAATGTCATTGACCCATTATCATATTTGACAAGTTCAAATTCATCGTAAAAGTCATAGGAACTCGCCACATTGTTTCCATAGCCTGGGAAAAGCAGATCGCCATCGGCTGTGAACTTTTGAAAATACAGATAATCCTCGGCACAAAGTAGCATTGAAACATCGTCATCTACCATGCAGGATAGTATTTTAATATAGTCACTTCCGAACACCAGAGGCAACATATCATATCCCCAATCTGGCCAAACTCTTTGACCTGACACATTGATCTTTTGAGCAATATGGGAAAAGCACAAGTTATAATTATATTTGATCAATGCCACGAGGTCGTCACCAATTAAACCACAGTTAATCAACTCCTGAGGTCGTGTATATGTATCCCCCAACAGCGAAATCCCCGTAGTGCTCCAGCCCGGTGCAGGATTCCCATCCGGGTTCAGTAGTATAGCCATCAATTTGCATTGGCTTGTTCCGTTTGTAAAATGTTTCCAGACGAGGTATCTGCCACACATTTTCAAAACAGATGTATTCCCCGCTCCCACTTGGTATTCGGCAACAGTACGGCCGACATCGCCCCACATCACCTGTCCCGCGGACACCCGTTGGGCTTTGACGTAAATCATAGACGAAGTCTGTAATGTCCATCCGATGTAGATATCCGTACCCGCATAGTCCATTGTTTCATCACTATATCCCAGGTAGTTACTGGAGATCAGTATTCCATCACCCGGATAAACCGCAAGTCCGTTGGCATCTATCTTTTGTAAAAATAGGCTGTAGATACCCTGAATAAGGGCTTTATAGAGCACAGCCACGGAGTTGTCCGGCAATGTCATGACCTGATGATCACCTCTGACTAAGGTATTGCTCAAGGCTCTACCATTGGGCTCCAAGAGCGGATTGAGTTCTGCATCTGTAATCTGGTAATAGATCTGAACGACACTGCTATTGCGATTGTCCTTCCAGGTGAAACAATAGCGATCATTCATCGCGACTGCATGGCTACCATACCCATAACCCGAGACTATTTCCACAAAGGGTTCTCCATTCAAGGTAAGGCAAAATTCACCTTCGCTATCGATCACTTGACGGCGCAACACCTGCTGAGTGTCCGTAAAATCTTGCCAGACAAACATCGCATGATCGGCAAAAGGCAAGACAATCGGATTTGCGGCTTTACGAGTTGTGCTGTTGAGCAAGCTCCCACCCGTTGGCAACAGCGCTTCTCCCTGGGCATTGAAACATTGCACCATAACATCATAGCTTGTATTGTAAGGGTATTCGTGGATAACATCTTGTAACCACGTGACCCAAGCATCGCCATTGGCATTCACATTGAGGTCCGCGGTATGAGCTCCGTAGGGATATTCAACATCGTAAACGACGGTTCCACCTGTATCCCACATTGGCATAAAAGAATCGTCCAACCTTTGGACCTTACTCATCCAAGGATAAGAAGACAATCTTGTGCTCTGCAAGACATAAACTCCCCCGTCATTGGCCGGTACTACTTGCATTGTTGCATAGCTATTACTCGGAAAAGTAATACCCGCTTCGACAGCATTGGGTAAGAGCAGTTCGCCATTGGCATTCATTTTTTGTAGGTAAAAGGAGTTTACGGAATAACCATTCATACTATATAAGATGATTTCATCACTTACACCTTTGATTATATTAAAACGGGAAACGGGAAATGCGGATGCAGCTAACATCGGATTGGTACCGATCAGAGATCCCCCAGCAGATACATGGAGCAATGTAGAGCCAGTTCCATCGGAGATGTTTATTATTGATCCACCACTACCGTCACTGACCGCATCTATGAAACCGGAATACAATGGATCTGTGGGGGACAAACTATTCCCCTCTGGTTGCCAGAGCCTATTGCCCCACTGATCAAAGCTGTGTCCGGTAGCCGCAGGATAAGTAGGGAAAAATACGAAGACACCTCCCACATCGTTGGCGACCAGTTCAGAAGCCCTATATTGCTGAAATTCAATCTCTGAGATTTGAATCCCTTCTTCTGGCCAGAGCCGTTGCCCATCGGGACTAATCTTTTGCAGCCAAAAGTAACCGTAGGAGTTTTCGTTTATTTCTATCCACATGATTATGAAGTTATTATCCGAAGTTCGTACCACCGATGTGATGTTTTGCCTGCCCGGTTTCACCACGATCGGCAGGGGCTCGTCCCACATTACCTGCCCGGTTGAGCTTAACTTTTGTGCCCAGATATTGACATCAGTACCTCGATTGATCTCCCAAAACACGATTTCGCAATCGTCCGCAGTGCGCACGTGCTGCCCTTCCCAGATCATTTCTCTGCTTTCACGGATAATCGTGTTCTGTGCCGCTAAAGACCATGCCGATATTGCCATCAGCAAAAACAAAAATACAATTTTACGCATGAAACCTCCAAGCTTGTAGCGTTGCCATATTTTATAGCAAATATTATTCCATTTATGCTACTACTTTGCAATGTTCTATGGAACACAAGTTGTTAGCAGATTTGGTCTTTGGGGCTTTCTGAGATTGATATATTTATGCAATTGCAGTGATGCTCTACCGACCTGTATTCAGAACTTGACATTCACGGTAGTTACCGGAACTTGATATACAGGAGATAGAGTATGCCAAAGATTATAAACGTATGGGATTATGCAGCCGGGATGGATGCCGCTGTGAGCTATATCCACTCCAAGTGGGGCAGTGATGAAAACCATAATTTTTACAACGATGCCATTGTCCATTCTTCGCCCAGTGGGGACTGCCTACCGCAGTTTTTCCTGCTCCTTGAGGAAGACAAGGTGGCAGGATGTTATGCGCTTTTGACAAACGATCTGATTAGCCGTCAGGATTTGTTCCCCTGGGTTGCCTGCCTTTTTGTGGAACCAGAATATCGGGGAAAGGGCTGGGGCAGCCTGATGCTGGAGCATGGCTGGAAAACCGCCAAGGCAATGGGCTATAGCAAAGCGTACCTCACCACGGACCATGACGGATACTATGAGAAATATGGATGGATCCGCATGGAAGACGGATTTAACCTATTTGGCGAGCAGGGCAGAATCTACTGGCATCCTACGTGAAAGGCTTCATGTTGCGGCACTCTGTGAAGTGGAGATAGTTTATAGCGCATTGGCTTCATGTCGACGCAAGGGATAAAGCTCTCGCAGGCGAGCCCACGAGTCCCATCGGGACGCAGGGTGTTGACAAAGTCCTAACATGTATTTTTGACAGAACCGGATTATATGATTATAGTACAAACCCGATTCGGAATATATATGCTCTCAAATCGTAGTCCGATGGAGAAGCCCTTTACGGGCGA
>PHBQ01000025.1 GCA_002841975.1 Candidatus Cloacimonetes bacterium HGW-Cloacimonetes-1 | reverse complement strand
GCGCTCCCCTATTTCACTGTAGAAGACAAGGGTTCGGACAAGGGTGATGCCAATCTCTTGACGATTGGTAAACCCATAGCTTATATCACGATGGCCAGATTTGAGGATAAAGCAAGACAAAAGCTGCTGCTCAATTATGAGGTTGGTGCAAATACCAAATACCGGATTAAAAACATCGAATTTGAATTCTTCGCCCCCAACGGAGAAAATTTGGGAACTACCACGGAATACTTCTTGGACAAATCCATTACTCACAAGTTTGAAGCTAAACACAAGAATATCAACGCTATGAACGTGAAGATCAAGATGAATCTCATCGCCGACAAGCTAATAAGCAGCTTGGTAGTTTCTCAGGATGTTGTCTATAACGAGAAATTCAAGAGCTTTACCGGGGGAGATGTGTTTGTCGATGGGCAGAATCTTTCCAAGCTCTATTACGACTTTGTAGTCCAATCCAAAACAGACTTGGACTATTTCCCAGGCAAACGAACAAATGCCACCAACCGCATCTATGACGACATGATTCAATATGAAGACATTCTGTACAAACAAGTAATAGATGTGGATGCCAAGACCGGATTGATGAAGCTCAGCCCAGATATCACGATCGATACGAATCGAGACATCCAGGATTCCTTCCGTGCATCCCTGTACAAAGATGTCTTTGAGCAAGAGATGAAGGACCTCGAAAAGAATGTTCTGGAACTGGCACAAGAAGAGGCACAGTATGTTGCCAGACCGGTTCCGGATTCCCTCAAAGAGATTTATGATCATCAAACGGCATTACTGCAATTTATCCAAAGACACCCTGCATATCTGAATGCCGGTAAAGCAAAATCCGAAAAAGCCTGGCGAAAAATACTGGTACAGGAAAGACAACGCAACATCCGCAGTTTCTCTTATAAAGTACTGGTGACAAACGGTAAAGCACTGTTCAGTCTTTCCGAGCCATTTGTAAACGACCAGGGCAGCATTTGGACTTTTCCTACTCCCGAATGGTTTGAGAAATCGAAAATGCCGACCTTGATCGGTACTCTGATTCTTACTTTTTTAGTCCTGTTCACAGCGTATCTCACCAGACGTAATCCAAATGTTTATATCCGTCCAATCGCAGGGCTGGAAGAAATTGATAATGCCATCGGCCGTGCCACAGAAATGGGCAGACCGGTACTGTTTGTGCCGGGTTGGGGCTCTCTGGGAGAACCTAGTACGATCTCGGCAATGATGATCCTGAATCAGGTTGCCAAGAAAACCGCAGAGTTTGATGTAAGATTGATCTCACCACATTGCGACTATTTCGTAGCACCTCTGGCGCAGGAAATGGTAAAATCTGCCTATAGTGAAGTAGGAAGACCGGATTCATTTATTCAGAGTGACATCTTCTTTTTGAATGACAATCAATTCCCCTTCTGTGCCGGCGTAAATGGTATCACGATCCGCGAACGTGCGGCAACTGTGTTCTATATGGGATACTTCAATGCGGAAGCTCTACTCATGACCGAAACAGGAAACCAATGCGGATCCGTGCAGATTGCCGGTACTGATGCCATCACCCAGATTCCTTTCTTTATCACTACTTGTGACTTTACGCTGATTGGCGAAGAATTCTACGCCGCTTCGGCTTATATGTCCCGAGATTTGGAATTGATCAGTATGCTGAAAGCACAAGATTATTTCAAGATTATCGTAGTGTTTTTGGTATTGGTAGGAGTAATCCTTTCTACTTTCCACTTCAATGCATTTATTAGTGCTTTCCCGATAGAATAGGAGAAATTGTGACAAAGATACCTACCTCCACTCTAAAGCGGCTTCCACAGTATTTGGAAGTCCTCAAGCAGCTCAAAAGGGCCGGTTTGAGAGAAGTATCGACCACCAAGATCACAGTATTTGCGGATATACATCAAACCTTAGTTCGCAAAGACTTATCCTTCACGGGTGTGATCGGGAATCCCAAGACTGGCTACAATATCAATGAATTGATTGATGCTATCGAAACTTGCCTGAATTGGAACGATACCTCGCCATGCTATTTAGTGGGAGTGGGACATCTGGGATCAGCTCTTTTGGGATATCAGGAATTTGCCCAAAAGGGACTTTCGATTGTCGCCGGATTTGATACAGATGCGGCACTGATCGGTAATGTTATTCATGGTACACCTGTATACTCAGCGCTCGATTTTGGAGCTATGGCAAAGCACCACAAGATCGAGATTGGGATCATCACTGTCCCTCCGGAATCTTCGCAATTGATAGCGGATATCATGATTCATAGCGGGATCAAAGCCATTTGGAATTTCACTCCGCAAAAGATCATCGTACCTCCGGGGATTATCGTTGAATACGTGGATATGTTTGCGTCTCTGGCCGTACTATCTAGGCGCTTGGCAGAAACAAATCTATAAATACCATCTATAAAACATGTAGAAAAAGCCACACTTAGCTGTGGCTTTTTTTTGCTTGTTTGTTCGGGTCGCCTTACGCGTCACAGAGCATTGTTCAATACGTAATGAGCTGTGGAGAACTGAAATTCGGTTGCTATATTCTGAGGCACAAACGGTGTCCCTCCGTCGCGTTTCCCAGGTGCTCACAAGGGCTTCACGAGGGAAGTACGAGGGAATCACCTCAGATTTAAAAAGGAGCCATGGTCATACGAAAAATCTTGCCTTAAACGCGATCTCTGTTTATTGGATCACAACTAAGAGTAAAGTGAATTTCACAAAGGAATATAAATGATTAGCACTCTCACATCTTCGATGAATACATACACGTTGGCATGGGTTATGGGAATTATCTTCATAACTTTAAATGTCCTGGATGCCCATTCCACATGGTTAGTGATTCGTCCAAACAACTACAGTGGAGAACGAAATCCTATTGCCAGGTGGGTTTTTCGGAAATTGGGCATACCCAGAGGGATTGTGATCTTCAAATGTGTACTACTGGCGATCCTGATCCCCTGTGTCATATATTATGCGGTGTATGATGTCTTCACGATCAATATTGTCTTGGTCGTGGCAGATCTGCTGTTTCTATGGGTGGTCTATCACAATTATAAGCACTATCGGCAACGAGTAGAGTTTGAGTGCTCTCTCACCAGGGGTATGAAGTAGTTTAGGGATTTGCGTCAAATAGTGTCCGGGAACTATGAATCTGTACAGAAAACAGTGATGACTAAGTAACCTTAATACTCAATTTACGCTGAGGCGTGAGACAAATATAAGAACCCCCACCATGGCGTGGGGGTTTTTCTTTGAAGTACCCAATTTTTGTTTGACATATTCAGAGTCTTTTAATAGAATGAATTGATTAGAATATGGGAGATGTTAATGAGTACACTTGCGGTTCTGGGATGCATGTGGGGTGACGAAGCCAAGGCTAAAATTGTGGACTTCCTGGGAGATAATGCGGACGTCGTTGTTCGCTTCCAAGGTGGATCCAATGCCGGGCACACAATATGCGTCGATGACAAGAAGTATGTTTTTCATTCTGTTCCATCCGGGATACTTTACCCGGGGACAAAATGCGTAATAGGAGCCGGTGTAGTGATTGAGCCATTTGATTTGATGGCCGAGATTGCTGAATTGGAAGCTCATAATATCAGTTTTACTGGCAGACTATATATAGACGAGCGGGCAGGAGTCGTTTTGCCCCTGCACAAGGACTTGGATGCCGGTAGTGAGATCTCATCCGGGGCACATAAGATCGGCACTACCAAGCGTGGTATTGGCCCGGCTTATTCCGATATGGTGGCCAGAGTAGGGATACGTTTGGGAGATTTACAATATCCGGAATGGCTGCGAAGCAGACTGCAAAACATATACAGTTATCATAAGATAGAGCGAAGTGACGCCGATATCGAGAATGAAACCAGCAGGCTTCATGAAATCTGGAAACAGATGCAAGGATACATCTGCCAAGTGGATAACCTCTTGCGAAAATGGTATCTGGATGATCAATACATCTTGTTTGAAGGAGCTCAAGGAACACTATTGGATGTTAGCTATGGAACCTATCCTTTTGTGACGTCTTCTCACACCATGGCAGGGGGAATCAGTACCGGTTGCGGAGTTCCCATGCGCTACGTAGATAAAATCATAGGTGTCTATAAAGCTTATTGTACCAGAGTGGGGGATGGTCCATTTCCCACTGAATTGAATGATGCCATCGGTGATAAAATCCGGGTTCAAGGCAATGAATTTGGATCAACGACAGGCAGACCTCGTCGCTGCGGCTGGTTTGATGCTGTTGCGGCGCAGTACACTGCACGCTTGAACGGAATAGATGCAGCAGCCGTGACACTCCTGGACGTCCTAAGCGGACTGGAAGAAATCAAGATATGTACGGGATACTGGCACAATGGTGTAAAACTCCGGGAGATCCCTACCAATCCTCTGATCATGGGTGAAGTGGTTCCAGAATACTTGAGTATGAAGGGTTGGGACAAGGACATCACCGAGATTCGTAGCATCAATAAACTTCCGAGAGCAGCACAAGACTATTTGGAAGCCATACAGGATATGTTGGAAATACCGATCGAAATAGTGTCGGTGGGTAAAAACAGAAATCAGACCATAGTCATAAAATAACGTTAAACTCTGAGGTGCTCCCATGAGAAAGTACTTGATATGTCTTATCGCAATGTTACCACTACTGTCTTTGTCTGCTCAGGTCATCAGCTTTGACCTGCCGCAGTATATGACTCCCTTGTACGACAGCTATAGCCAAAACTATATGAATACCGTAGCAAATGGCAGAGGTAACACGGGTGCTGCGGATAACGGGGGTATCGGGCAAATACTGATTAATCCCGCCGGATTCACTATAGATCAGGGATCTTTGGATATCGAGATGTCTATCAAACCTCCGACAAAGGAACTGGATCGGGCTTTGGGAAAAAGATATTCTTCCCCTGTCCCATTTGGATTGATTGGCATCAGTCAAAAGCTCTCGGACAAGCTGATGGGGGCAATTGTATATTCGATGCCCAAGTCTGTTACATATGATGATTATTCCATAGTGATGAACCAGGGAGTATACTTGCTTCAGCGCTTCCCTACATACAACCTGCATCAGTTTACGGCGGCTCTTGCCTATCACATTCAGGATTTTAGCGTAGGGCTCAATCTGCACAACCAAATCCACTATCTGGATGATATCACATATTTCCGCACCTTCGATCGCGTGAGCGAAATCAAGTATTCTTTCCGCCCTCAATTGGGTGTAAACTACAATGCCTCCAGACTGAGCGTAGGCGCTACGTTTATGCCGGAACAAGCTCTGGAAATAGATTCTCCCTACAAGTATTATGACAGTGTTCAACCGATGAAAGTAACCGGTGGAATCAAGCTGAATGTGGGTGAACGGAACTTTTTGATAGATGCTGACTATGAGCAATTCAGTGCCATTAATTCCGCCTATGCTGATAGGTTGATCCTCAAAGCAGGATACGAATTGCTTAGCGGTGATTCCGTCTATCGCTTAGGATTTTTATCTGTCCCCGAAGTTTATCATGGTGCCTATGTAATGGATGCAAACACAACTACAACAGCAGACACATCACTTGTATGGCTTAACGTTCCCAATAGTGGTGTCATCCGTTCCCATGACCAGAGATTTGTCACAATCGGCTATTCGAAGAAATTCAAAGTCGGATCAGTTAATCTCAGCTTTATGCAGGATGTAGTAGGATATGCTCCGGTGTCACAGATAAATCTGGCAGTGGATTTGTATTTGAGTACGTTTAAGGCAAAGGATATTATAAAACCTTAGTTATGAAAGTAGCAATTCGGAAAATTGATCGTTATCACCTGGAAGAACTGGAGTTGGCAGTCGCAGAGTTTCTGCAGCCGCAAAATCCTGCCGGCAAAAAAGAGTTTAACCGTTTGAAACGGTTCTTTATCAAGCCCAATCTCTTGGGAGCTTATGGTCCTGAGGCTGCGGTGACGACCCACCCTTTAGTGTTGGAAGCAGTGATCCGCTATTTGTTGCAAAACAACAAAGAAGTATGGATTGGTGATAGTCCCGGAGGTACGGTAAATGTGGAGCAGGTGTGGCAGAAATGTGGGCTTAAAGATTTAGCAGAGCGCTATCCTATCAAGCTGATCAATCTTTCCACCCATAAATTCCGAGAAATCAGCTATCGGGGATACAAGATCCGCCTATCCGAGGTAATTTGGGATTGCGAAGCCGTGATAAATATAGCCAAGTTTAAGACTCATAGCCTCATGGCTTTTACCGGTGCGGTAAAAAACCTCTATGGCTTGGTACCGGGTATGATCAAATCTGATTATCATCGAAAGTATCCGGGGATGCGTGAATTTGCAAAAATGATAACGGCAATCTATAGCATCGTAAAACCATGCATTTATTACAATATGATCGATGGTATATTGGGCATGGATGGTGCGGGTCCGTCGGCAGGGAACGTGCGCAATTTTTCGCTATTTATGGGATCCCGTTCGGCATCAGCTTTAGACTATCAAGCATCCAAACTGATGGGCTTCAAGATCCAGGAAGTGCCATATCTGTTTGATGCTCTACATAGTGATGGAGTGCTACCCTCACGTGTTGATATTCCACATAGTTTTAAACACTTCATCCTTCCCGAAGTGGATATCAAAACCGTTAAAATCAGTAAGGATGTAATGCGCTTTGTTCCGGGAATTGCCAGCTATGCTATCGGAAAGCTATTTTTCTTTCATCCGGTGGTATCCGACCGCTGCCATAAATGCGGGATTTGTGTGCAGAGTTGCCCCGTTAATGCTATAGTTTACAATTCAGAGGGATTGCCCGTGGTGAATCCCAATAAATGTATCAAATGTATGTGTTGTCACGAGATGTGTCCATTCCAAGCCATAGACATATACAAATCACCTGTGGCAAGAATGATTATGAGATAGGTTATGCGTGCAGAAGTAAGTAAAATCAAACTGATATCGAGGTACATATTTGCAGGGATTATAGCATTGATCTTGCTCTGGGTATTTATCTTAAGCGACAACAGTTTTTGGAATACGTGGCGTCTCAATAAAGAGATGATCAATATGAGGAAAAAAGTTACTGAGTTGAATGCCAGAAATGATAGCCTCAGAACCGAAAATGAAAAACTGCAGACCAGCCTGGATGCTGCAGAAAAAGCAGCCAGAGAACGTTTTGGGCTCGTGAAGCCAGGGGAAAAGGTATTTCGCTTTGTTCCTGCAAACGAACCAATAGAAAAGAAATAGAGGTCTTATGCGGCGATGGATCAGCGAGACAAACTATAATCTCGACGTTTCTGATGAGGTAAAGCGAGTCGTATCGCAAACTGTAACAGAATTAATGTCGGGTGTATCGGATCTATCGTATTTAGTAACTCTTTTGGAAGATCAGTATCAGAAAGCTGGCAATGATCCCCGCGTATTCGGGATGTATTCTTTGTATCTGATCAATAGCATTGTTGAAGCTCTCGATATCGGGAGTGATGTGCAAGAATCGGATTCGTTTCAACTATTGACATTGTTAAATTGCTTACCTATGAAACCAGGCAGCTTATGTCTGAGTCAGTTGCTCAAGCATGTAGAGAAATATGATCCGGACACGCCCTTTGACATGAAGACTTTCGATGAATTACAGTTGATGATCATTGCACTGGATATTGGTGACTATGAATTTGCGGAAGAGATGGCAGATTCGATCAAAGAGAAATTGGATAGTTCCCAGAGCGAATTGCTGTACGTGTTCCAAATGCATTATGCGATTTTGCTAAATCACAAGCAGGAGTTTTTCCAGCAGTTGATTGCATGGCTCTCATTAATAGGCTCCAATCTCGATTCATCTGACGTCAATCGTACAGTTTATTTGCTGTTAAGATGGCTGGATACTCTGGATTGGCATCATGATGTAGATTTTAAAAAAGTGCTGCTCCTGAAGATTTACAAGCTCTATCCCTACAAGAAAAACCTTAATACAGCGATGCTACTTTGGGAGTTGTTTCGCTTGGATGCAAAGCACGTAACGCCCAGCGAAAAGATGCAGTTTGTAAAAAAACTGATCCAGCATGCAAAACCGCTCATGCACGTTCAGCAGCTACAAAGCATTTACTATTTTGCGGGGAATTACAGCTCCGGAATCCAGTCCAGAATCAAAGAGTCTCTTACCTATTACCAATCCTCCAATTACTACCTCAAAAAGAGCTGGGACTTGCTGAGAGACACATCCAGTTTTTTACGCAAATACGCCAGCCCCGAACAGTATGTAGGATTGATGGATTTTATTGAAGAAAAGATAGTGGAATTTAGCAATCAGGTCAGTTTGCAGAATATCTGTTACATGGAAACACTGGAAGCCGAGTACACAAAGATAGAAGACCTCTACAGGGAAGTAGAACATCTTTCGTTGACAGATAGTTTGACCGGATTGCGCAATCGCCGTTATCTGGACAATAATATCTATCATTTGGTGCTTTTAGCCATACGTCAGAGTGTTCCTATCAGTTATGCCATGATCGATATTGATCATTTTAAACCTGTGAATGATAATCATGGGCATCAGGTAGGAGATTTCATCTTGCAGGAAATTGCCTCAATCCTAGAGAACGGATTTCGAAAAAGCGATGTAGTCATCCGTTACGGGGGCGAAGAATTTTTGGTCGTGATGTTCGATGCTGACCAGGAATGGGCAATCAGTAGAGCGGAAAAGCTCCGCAATGAAATAGAGGAACATGACTTTCGGTTTGAGGACCGGAGCTTTCATGTCACTATTAGTATAGGGCTGAGTTTTAGTAATTATACCGCAGGCTCTGAACCAAACTTGACATTAAGTATATCAGAAGCTGACAAGGCGTTGTACGAGGCAAAAAGCAATGGTAGAAACCAGGTTCGTATATATTCTCTTGAAATTCAATCTTGACAGCTAACATAGATAAATTTTCATATTCTCAAAGGAGTAACTCATGGCAAAGGTTATAGTTAACAATCTGAATAAAATTTATGATAACGGCTTTCATGCCGTCAAAAGTGTGTGTTTTGAAGCAGACGAAAGCGAGTTTGTAGTATTAGTGGGACCTTCGGGTTGTGGTAAAACAACAGCCTTAAGGTTGATCGCTGGTTTGGAAGATATCACATCGGGAGAGATTTACATTGGCGAAACACTCGTGAATAAAATTCCGCCCAAGGACAGAGATATCGCTATGGTGTTTCAAAACTATGCTCTTTATCCGCATATGACCGTTTATGATAACATGGCTTTTGCGTTGATGTTACGTAAGGATTCAAAGGCTGAGATCCGTAAGAAAGTGGATCATGCAGCAGGGCTACTGGGCATTGAATCCATGTTAGATCGCAAACCGGGTCAGCTATCCGGTGGGCAAAGACAGCGTGTAGCATTGGGACGAGCAATTGTTCGGAATCCCAAAGTGTTTTTATTTGATGAGCCTTTATCAAATCTGGACGCCAAGCTCCGTGTACAGATGCGGGCGGAAATTGTGAAATTGCACCGTCAGTTGGGGAATACCATGATCTATGTGACTCATGATCAGGTCGAAGCTATGACAATGGCTGGCAAGATAGTAGTCATGAAAGATGGTATCATCCATCAGATTGATACACCACTAAATGTATATAATCATCCGGCAAATCTATTTGTTGCTGGGTTTATAGGTAGTCCTGCTATAAACCTAATCCAGGGTAAACTGGTAAAAGGTGATGGCAAGCTGATATTCGATTGCCAAGATTTCCAGCTAGATTTAGCTCCTCATCAAACGGAAGCGATGACCGGATTTATCAATAAACCGATAATCCTCGGTATTCGCCCGGAAGATATTTATGATTCTGTTTACGACATGATGGCAGAGTTGCCTCAGAAAATGACGGCAGTATGCGACTTGGTGGAACCCCTTGGCAGTGAATACCATGTCTTTTTGAAAACGAAGCAATTTGAGATCACTGCCAAGTTTGATCCAAAGCAGCTTCCAAAGATAGGCTCTGACCTTCAGATCACAATAGACATGAAGAAATCCCATTTCTTTGATCCTGAAACAGAGGCTTGTTTAGTATAACCGGTTGATAATTCTAAAAGACTCACAAGCGTGTTTCTTAATGACACACCATATAGATACCGTAATGCCTCTCGGTGAATCATCGGGAGGCATTACGGTATCATTACCACATCTCTGTAAGCAGGCTTGTGCCAGCATAAAACGTATAAGGAGCATGGGGTGAAGAAAATAGTCCCAAAGACCGTGTTAGCATTGGCATGTTTATTCATCTGGCATCTGCCGGGGGTGCTCTCTGGCCTTGAGTGCTCTGCTTCTGCCAATGCTTTGAATGGAATTGTCTCTATCTCGGAATCGGTTGCGGATCACAATTTGTCGCCACTGATCGGCAGTAGTGGCTTAGAAATATCATATTATACTCCGTTTAGCATATCTGAGATTCAAACATTTGGTCTATATTCGGCATATCGTGGCAATCACTCTATAGTTACTTCCGGGATATCATACCTCATGCATGATGATTATAAATGGCAGGACACCTTTGTAGGTATCAGTTTGCACGGGGAATCTTTTTCCGTGGGTGCGACCCAGCATCTTAGTCTGGACTATATTCGGGATTCAGGAACAGAATACGATTTGAGTACAGATATTGGAGGTCGAATCCGGAGTGATATAGCTTACGTCGATGTGGTTTGGCAAAGGGGATTTTCCGACAACGCAAAATACTGCGCTTCTTTGAGCGCAAATCCCATGAAGGGGTCCGTAGTGTCTACCGCCTATACATGGGGCAAAAACGACTGCATATATGGCGTTGCTGCCAAGCATCGGATTAGCCCGGCTTTGCAAATCCTGAGCAGTTGGCAAAACAATCCTGCACGACTGGGTTTGGGGATCGAACTAAAGCTTTCACGTATCAAAATCCTTTACGGTATTCGCACTCATCCGGAGCTAGATATGTCTCATGCCATAGATCTGGGTTATGAATGGTAAAGTGCTATGTCTTAACAATTGTCTTTATCCTCATTTCCTGCACCTTAGCCTGCGAAGTATACGAACCACTCCTTCCGGAGACAAATATCGAAAGCATAGTTCAGGATTGGTGGAGAGAGTGGATTACTCCTGATAGTACTGTGGCATGGCAAGTACAGAGCAGCTACAATTGCTCTGATATCGGTGAACTTCATGACTATAATTTGTATAACCACCTGGGATATACAAGTTCCGGTTTGCGCATTAGTTTCAATGATAAACGGTACATGGAATCAGACTATAACCATTTCTACAGCAGTTTTGTGCCTCGGAGGAAGGTACTCGACGAACTTGTGATCGGCAACTATCGGCTGAGCTTTGGCAAATCCCTGGTTATGGGCATCGGTGGACAAGCCCCGGTCACTAAAACAGAAATCAGGCAGCCGGGGAGTCCGGATCGCTATTCACTATCTGGCACTACTGCCAAGATCAAGTGTGGTAAATTTATGTTAATCCCGTTTCTTTCCACTCAAGACCGCAGGGTAAGCATGACAGATTCGTTGATAACGGGATTACCAAAACAAAAGTCAGAATCAAATCCGATTGTAAATGAACGAGTTTTCGGGATCATATCCTCTTATCGGGACTCCAGGCATCAATTGGGATTGATGTACTACAGACAGATCTACTCTCAGGCATGGGATACATCAGAGCATAAACCAATATCAGAGCTGACAAGCATCGTCTATGGGCTACAGGAAAGTCACCACCGGATGAGCGTTGAAACCGCTTTTAACCACCAAAGTATACTATTCAGCAGCTCATGGCAAGTCCTTACTCCGATGTTTGAGAATCAGCTTTCTTTTGTTTACTATCCATCAATCTACCCTCTGCCTTATGCACCTAATCCACTGTTGTTGTCTACGGTTGCAAAGTCTTATGAATATTCCTACGGCCTGCAATACAAACCATTGAAGGCACTTACTTGTAGCATAAATGTGAGTGTCCTGAAAAAGCTGGATGCCATGGCAAATCCGGATTGGTTGGGGATTAGTGTCTTGGGAATTGCGTATAAGCAACCTGCCTATCAATCTATACTTCAGTTGTACAGGTACGATCGCGAGATCATTACCACCGATGATTCTACGTATGCAGAGACAGTCCCTATGCACTACCGAGTCCGTTACCGCTACACCCGAAGGATCGACCCCAGTCTGGCCTTTAACATGCTCACTACCTATACTTTTGAACAAAAGCAAGACTACGACAGGAATTCATATTATTGGGAGAATTCGTTTTCCTATTCTCGCAAACATGCCGTGTATAAATTGGGACTCAGTAATTGGCAGACCACGAACCGAATAATAGAGACAGAGAGTAACTCGGGAGCTACTGAAGAGTATATGCGTTTGGTCAAGGATGATTTGGTAGTGTTTACACATGCACGGGTTACAATTAAACGAGTGCAGTTATATCTGGGGGTCAAAAAGTCTTTAGTTGGCTCCGGGAAGGAGAGCTTTACCGCGGGGTTTTCGTTGTGAGAATTGCAGCTTTATCAAGTTTCAGTTGCAAGCGGCTAAGGCGTTTTTGGGCGTCCTCCAGTTTTTTGGGATTCTGAGGATAGCTCCAACTAAGATACTGATACAGCTGCATGCATACGTCGATAGCTTCGGGATAATTCTTGCGTTTGTTTTCCAAAATCAGGACCAATTCGTGTATAGCTCTCACGTCATTGAGCTCTGCACCTTGGCGAAAACATGACTCGGCACGATCGAAGTCGCTTTCTTTTTTATAGATCATTCCCAGATCATATACTATATCTGGGGATAGAATGTCTTGTTGTATCAATTCCTCGAGGATATGCTTGGTTATATGATGATGTCCCTGAGATTGGTATAGTTTTGCGACGGCATGGTAATCGATCCGATAGTCCAGCCCGCTGTGCACCGGGTGTTCAATGTGTTCACAAATAAATGCCAGTAGAGATGCAGTATTGAGGACATCGTGTTGGTTGTGGATAAATATTCTGCGAATCATCTCAGGATCTCCATTGATCAGGAATTGGAAATATGTTTGGGGAATCAAGCTGCCCTCGATATCCAGTTCTTTTTCACGAATCTGTCCCAAAATGTAGTACTCCAATGTTTCAAGCGCACAGGACGGAGCTTTTTTGCGCCATAAGCGACGAGCAATGTGCAGCACGTCAATGTGCTCTTTCTTCCGGAAATTAATCCACAGCTGATTGTGCATAAATCTGGACTCTAACACTGGAATATCAAAGGTTTTCCCGTTGAAAGTCACTAACACAGATTTCTGCTCCAGAAGTTCCATCAATCGATCGAAGGAGTTAATCTCTGCATCGGGCTCCGGCAGAAACAATTGCTCTACTACATACTTATCGTCTTCGTAATAACCGAGGCCGATCATGAATGCCAATATGCCCCCCCGTCCCAAGCCAGTGGTTTCGAGATCAATGACAAGGAGATCTTCTTTGGTCCAAACAGTGTTGGAGTCCATACCTGCCCAATTCAACAATACTTCGGGGAAAGTCTGTGGGAACAATGGTAATCCTTCATTTTGAGAATGGATCAAGTACTCTGTTCTGTTACAATAAACGGGATAATCCGGATGCTTTGTAAACTGTCCTGGAATGCTATCCAGTAAAGCTTGGTGAATAAGCTCTTTGATCTGTAATTCATTGCTTTGAGGATCCTCAAATGAATCCGATAACTCTTCAAAAAACATCCATACTCCTTCGGCAGAGACTACTGCAGATGATTGGTAGAGGCAGGGATTTGTCAATACAAAAAAAAGGGAACGAACCGAAGTTCGTTCCCTTGATATGTTACTAACGTTAGACGCTAATTACTTCATCAGGATCATTTTTCTGGTTGAGCTGTATTTGCCAGCGTTCATCTTGTAGAAGTAAACACCGGAAGTTACGTTACGACCATTATTGTCTTTACCATTCCAAACTGTGGTATGGTTGCCTGAGGCTTTGGTTTCGGAAACCAAAGTTCTGACGACCTGACCTTTGACGTTGTAGATTTCGATGGTAACAGGGGAAGCTTCCTTCACACTGTAACTAATAGTAGTTTCAGGATTGAAGGGGTTAGGATAGTTGTTGTTCAGAGCTGTAGTAACTGCAGGAATATTGATGTCTTCGTTTGCAGTTGAGCCCATTACGACCACATCATCAACCATAAAGATGAAAGCGTCGTTTGATAAGCATTGGATACCAATGCGGATCTGCTGGCCAGCATAAGCAGCCAAGCTATATGTGAACATGGTCCATTCAACAGGAGCTTCAACATAGTTGGCGCCACTGATGATATTGAAGTTTGCAGGAGCAGTTCCACCGGAAGAAACACCAACTTTGAATCTTTCAAGACCGTAGTCTGCAGTGAATGATCTTGCGTAGAATGTGATGTTTCCGCCACCATTTAACAATGGAGTCATCATCCAGTCGTTGTTTGGAGGAGTAGTTGATGCAAAGCAAGCAGCGTATTTAGCGCCACTGTGCGAATCTGCACCGGTTACGGCAGGAGTAGTGGTGTTTGGATTGAATGCAATGTAAGACATTGCTGTGCCGGAACCTGGGAATGTGATACCAGTGAAACCATATGTGGTTGATTGATCAACGTCAACAAGAGTCCAAGGAGTCAAAACGACTGCGAAATCAGCATATGATTCAAAGCCGTCATTGAGGAGCTCAAGTGATTGTTGAAGAATGAAGTTAACAGCGGTTGTGCCACCGGTAACGACGATTACACCGTTCTGTGCACCAGCTACATAACCTGCAGCAGCAGCGTTTACAGTATAAGTTCCGGAAGGAACGACCATACTATATGCACCTGAAGCATTGGTTGTAGCAGTGATAGCACCGGCAGTAACGGTTGCGCCAACGATTGCTACGTTTGAAGCGTTACGAACTGTACCGGCAATTGTACCAACCTGAGTCAGTCTTTGCAATGCATTGGAGAAAGCGGCAGGAGCCATCACACCATTGGTGTAAACAGCTTTCACAGCCCATTTGTACCAACCATCGTTAAGAGTAGTCCAAGCAGGATCCACAAATGCGGTAGCACTGATAGGATTCTCATTTAAGGAAATCCATGCAGGTTCATTGGTTTCTTGGCCTTGGATTAAGCGGTATACTTTGTAACCAGTCATAACACGGTTGTTGTAAGAGAAAGGACTATTAGAGTCTTTCTTTGCAGCAAGACGGTTAGGGGTAGCTACGTTTTGGATATTTACATAATTAGGCTCTACGATAGATCTGAGAGCTAATTTGGTGTCTACATTGCTGAGGGTATTGGTGTTGATGTCAGCAAGGTAGGTAGGAGTTGGTGTGCCGAGCATAACATCGTCAAGCATGAAGATGAAAGCATCATTGGAAAGGCACTGGATACCCACGCGAATCTGCTGGCCGGCATAGGCTGCAAGATCGTATGTATATTCTGTCCAGGTAATAGGAGCTTGTACATAGGTTGCTCCACTGATGATTGTGAAGTTTGCAGGAGCTGTACCTGTAGTAGATACACCCACTTTGAATCTTTCAAGACCATAATCGGCCACAAAAGATCTTGCCCAGAACTTGAATACACCATTGGCAGCCATTTGAGGTGTGATCAGCCAATCGTTGTTGGGAGGAGTGGTGGATGCGAAACAAGCAGCGTATTTGTCGCCACCATGAGTTTCTGCACCAGTAGTAGCAGGGACAGTGGTATTGGGATTGAACACGATGTAAGACATTGCAACACCGGAATTCGGGAAAGTAATTCCTGTGAATCCGTAGGTAGTAGAAAGGTCTACATCGACCAGAGTCCAGGGATCCATGGTGAGTGAGAAATCAGCATAGGTCTCAAAGCCATCGGTAAATGACTGAGCATTAGGATCTGGAGCAATCCAGGTAACGTTTACATTGTTTCCGGCGACTGCAGCGGTTACGCCAGCAGCAGGAAGAGCAATTTCGTTTACTGTGACTGTACCCATATTGAGGTTGGTAGCACCAACAACTGCAGTACCGGTAGCACCTTGGTAACCGGCAACGGCTACAGTGTAGTTATATGTGTTATTGGCATATACACCTGTAATGGTGAATACACCTGATGCATTGGTGGTAGCAGTGTAAGGAGCGTAGCCTGCAAGTGTAATTGTAGCGTCAGCAAGACCAACAGTGGGTTGGTCGCTTCCTACTACAGTACCTGTTACAGAAACCTGTGGAAGTGTTGCCATGGTGAAGTTCACGGTTGTGGTCTGATCTTCAACGATAACAGCAGGTAAGGTCTGAGTAGCATAACCAAGCTTAGCAGCAGTAACTTGATAGGTTCCTTGTGTTACGTAAGGGAAGCTATAAGTGCCTGTAGCTGAAGTGGTGGTAGTGTAAGTAGTGTTGGCTACGGAGACTGTGACGCCGGCAAGAGGAGTGCCACCAGGACCATTAACTGTTCCGCTTAATGCACCCATACCTTGGGTAATAAAGAAGAAAGTAGTCTTGGGGAATTTGCCGGAGAGCTGAGTTGCAGCAGCAGCTGGAGGTGCAGCAGGATCAAATGGTGTGCTGTCGCTATATACTGCACGAGCTCTGTTGGTTCCAACAGTCTGGGTTTTGAAAAAGTCAGAGCTGCTGAAATATTCTGTGTCCATAGGACGGTAAACCATCATCACAAGGCTTCCACCGGTATAAACAAAAGGAGTGGTGAGAGTGATGTTGATATCGTTTTGTCCCATTGGGTAGTTGACGTTACCATCAAATACTGAAGTAAGCTGAGCGGAAGGAATCCAATCTGTGCTTAAGTCTGTATTGGTAGTTGTGCCCAACCAGATTTTGGTAGGCTTGGCTGGAAGAGCAGTGACGAAATTGTTATAGAACTGTACACCGGTAATCAAGCCACCGATATTAAGCTCTGAGTTGAGGTAAATAGTCTCGTACAAACTGTTCTTATAATACATATTTACAGGAATCAATGCAGTTTCATTACCGGCACCGATAGTCACGGCAACCACACCCGCAGCTTGAACGCTGACAGGAAGGTTTGTTGTGACGTCGTTTGCAGGATTGGTGTCACCGGCAAGAACTACTTTACCATAAAGGTATGTAGCACCGGTGGCTGCAGGAGTCCAGGGAATAGTATAGGTTAAGGTTTGAGTTTCGGCAATAGTAGTACCAGCTACAGAAGCGATTTCGACGTTGCCTTCTTTCATGAGTTTTACACTATAAGTAGATTGTGTAGCAGTACCATTGTTTTTGATAGTGATCACGTAAGGTGATGCAGTACCAGCGGAAGGTGTAGTGTTTCCTGTGATGGACATAGCTTTCAGATCATTAGCTACGCCGGTTCCGGTGTATGTGAATGTAGTTTTGGGGAATTTACCGGAGACGGTTGCTGTAGCAGGCGGAGCTGCTGGATCGAAAGGAGTAGTATCACTCTGGACGTTACGGCTTCTGGTAGTACCGACTGTCTGAGTTAAGAAATTGTCTGATGAATTGAAATATTCAGTATCCATCGGACGATAAACCATCATAGCCAAAGTTCCACCGGTGTATGCAAAAGGTGTAGTAAGGGTAATGGCTATAGCATTCTGACCGGCAGGGAAGTTCACTGTGCCATCAAAGACAAGAGTGAGCTGACCTGAGGGTATCCAACCGGCGGTTAAGCTGGTCTGAGTGGTAGTTCCCATCCAGATTTTGACGGGCTTTGCGGCTAGATCACTGACGAAATTGTTATAAAATTTAATCCCAGTAATCGATCCGTTTGTGATATTAAGTTCATCCTGAAAATACAGGGTCTGAAACAAACTGTTTTTCCAGTACATATCGACCGGTAAACGGGCTTGTTCGTTGCCTTCACCAACAGTAACTTCACTTCTGGTGAAGTTGGTTGCAAATGCGGCACCGAGGATCAATATCATCACGAGGAGTAATGATAATCTCTTCATAGTTGTCTCCTTTTTTTTGAGTTATTTTAGGGTTTAAAAGTCATAATTGGTCAGAAAAGCTACATAGCCTTCTTGCATCAATATGCCTTACATCTTTAATTTGTGTAGGTTCTTGCCTACATACACGAAATTCACGCTATTTAGTGTAGGCTCAAGACACCTACTATGAGCGATAATAATAACCGCCAATAAATCTGTCAAGAACGAATTCACGATCATATGATTTCTCGCATCACCGGATTGAATCCCTAACAACCTGCAAGTCTAAAGACTTAATTGTGTTTTCTTTTAAATGTGAGGGTTAGGACAAATATGCAAAACTCGAATACCACAATAGAGGCTCCGGTGGGGAGATTGAAATACCATGACAGCAGAAACCCAATTCCCGCCGATATCATGGAAACCAAGACTCCGATCACAATCGCCCAGGTAAAGCGTTTGGCGATGTTGAAGGCAATCACGGCAGGGAGGATCAGCTGAGCAGAGACCAGGATGATCCCCGCGATCTTCAAGTTTATCACTATGTTCACTGCTAACAAAATGAGAAACAAGTAATTGACTAATTTGACCCGGATGCGATAGACCCCGGCTATTTCCGCATTGTAGGTAAGGTAAAAAAGCTCTTTGTAAACAAAGAGGATAAAGAATAAATTGACTGCCGAAAGTATCACCAGTTGTACAATGTCTGCCTTGCCAATCAACAGTACGTTCCCAAACAGATAGGAGGCCAGATCGAAAGTATAATTGTTTTTCAGCGAGATAAGGATAATACCGATAGACATCGAGACAGATAGAAATATCGTGATGGCATTTGCTTCATCCAGTTTAAACCGTTTTGACACAATCCCGATCAGAAGACTGATGATAACTACAAAAAGCAGGGTAGTGATATGGATGTTGAGGCCAAAAAACAATGCCAGCGCAATTCCTGCAAATGCAATATGAGAAAGTGCTTCTCCCATATAAGAGATCTTGCGCAGTGTTACAAATGGTGAAAACAGCGCTAAGCTGATCCCGGACAATACGCATCCCAGGAATGCATAAATGATGAAATTGTAGATCAAACCATGCCTTCCTAATAGTCCTTTTCAATGATATGGAAAGATTCACCAAAGGTCTTTTGGATCACTTCGGCATCGACCAAATCCATCTGAGAGTGGCAATGCAGAGTTTTATTCAAACACACTAAAAATGTGCAATACGAGGATAGGGTATGCAGGTCGTGGGAAATTGTAATGATAGTTTTCCCCGTGGCGTGAATAGTCCTTAAGATTTCGAAGAAACCGAGCACTCCGGGGCGATCAATACTGGCTTCAGGCTCATCCAGCACAATGTAGGGGCTGTCTGTAAGCAGAGCTCTGGCCAATAAAACCCGCTGAAACTCTCCACCGGAGAGAGAACCAATCAAAGACTTGTGTAAATGCTGTGCTCCACATACCTCTAAAGATTTTTTGGCTTTATCAATATCAGAACGTGAAAAACGTTTACCAAATGACAGCTTACTTGCCAGTCCCATCAAGGCAATATCCAATGCAGTAGCTGGAAAGTGTCGATCAAAGATCTCCTTTTGGGGCAAATACCCTATAGGGTGTTGTCGGAGCCACTTGATGTGATCAAAGCCATCAATTTCTATGCTGCCCTCAAAATCATCAATGAGCCCCAATAACAGTTTGATCAGTGTCGATTTGCCTGCGCCGTTGGGTCCCACTATGGCAACAAATTCACCATCTTTAATAGTAAAATCGATGTTCATCAAGATGGATTTACCATCTATGTTGTAGTTGACATTATTAAATATGATCATATTCTATAGACCACTTTGGAAGACTTCCCAACACCTCAGGATGTACTCACTCACGGTATTGATGTTCATGGTAGAGCCCAGTGGATCAATAGTAATAATGCGGAGTCCAAATTCTTTGGCCAGCACATCTGCAGATCTTTTATTCATCTGAGGTTCCACGAAGACAGCTTTTGCTTTTGCAGTTTGAATCCTTTTGCCCAATTCGCTCAGTTCCCGGGGAGTTGGCTCTTGCCCCGGGGATGCTTGCACAAAGCCGATGTACTTGATATCGTATCTATTAGTAAAATAAAAGAAACTGTTATGGAATGTGACAATGCCGGGATTGAGATATCTTTCCCGTTCGGTCATGATTTTTATGTCTGCCGCCATCAGTTCTCGAATGATGGTTTGTTGGTTCTGCTTTATGATCTCGGCATGAGTAGGGAATCGTTTGATGAGTTCTGCGGATAGGATGTTCGTTATATTGACGAGATTTTCCGGGGATGTCCAAAGATGGGGATCATAGTCTCCGTGTTGATGTTCGGTTTTGTGATGTTTTGGCTCTGTGAGCATGTTCCTTTTGGGCAGTATATCCAGATTGATCAACCGTGCCAATTCAACGTGTTTATCATGATATTTTTGGAATACTGAGCTTAGATTCGCTTCCAAATCAAAGCCATTTGACACTATCAACTTTGCAGAATCCAAGTTTTGCATATCGGATGGCCTGGGTGACCACGTATGGGGAGAGGCCGTTGGCGGGATCAAGCATTGGACATCAATCTCGTTGCCTACCAGTTGTTTGACTAAGAGTTGATAGGGGTATATGGTCGTCAGGATTAGATCCTTGGGAACTGCCTTTTGAGTGTGGCAAGAGCTAAAAGCAAAAAGGCTGATAATGATAAGGATCACTTTACTAATAGGCTTGGACATCTATACTCCTTCTAGTGTATTACAATACAGAAATGTATTCTTCTACAAGATAAAGCAGATCTTCATCGATCGTTACATTTAAATGGATGCCATCTTCTTTGTACTCTTCGCTATAAACGGTTGCAATATCATGCATTTTGGAGAGTAAGGAGGTTTTGGTGTATGGCAGGCAAAGGCGAAGGAGGATCTGCTTGAATATTCTATTGACAACGGTTTCGGTCAATTGTTCCAGATTGGTGCCCTCCAGCGCTGAAATAAGTACAGCGTCCGGATAGGCTTTACTGATCAGACTTGTCAACGTATTATCCAGTCTATCTGCTTTGTTTAGCACCAGGATTTGCTTGATTCCATCAGCTTTAATCTGCGCTAAGACGGAATTTACCTGATTGATGTAATATTCATAGCGTTCATCCGATACATCTACGAGATGCAAGAGTAGATCTGCATCTTGCACTTCCATCAAGGTAGCCCGAAAGGACGCTACCAGGTGATGAGGAAGATTGGAAATAAAGCCAACAGTATCGGAGAGCACGATTGGATAGCCGGTGCTGAGTTTGAGCTGGCGACTGGTGGAATCCAGAGTGGCAAACAGTTTATCTTCGACCAGGACATTGGCGTCTGTAAGCACATTAAAAAGGGTTGATTTCCCGGCATTTGTATAGCCGACAAGGCAGACTTTCTTGGTAGAACTGCGTTGTTTTCTTTGCGTCACTTTTTGATGCATGATCTGAGAGATAATTCTCCCGATCTTACTGATTTTTTCCCGAATCAAACGCTTGTCTATCTCTATTTGTTTCTCGCCCATTCCCCGGCTTGCCGAGCCCCCGGCACTTCGCGCCGAGCCACGTTCCTTGTCAAAATGTCCCCACAGCCGTTTGAGTCTGGGAAGTTGATACTGCAATTCTGCCAAACTGATTTGTAGTCTTGCTTCTTTGGTTTTGGCATGGTCGTGGAATATACTCAATATGACTTCGGTACGATCTATCACATGAATATTGAATGTCTTCTCGATGTTTCTGGCTTGCATGGGGGATAGTTCTTCATTGATAATCAGCAGTTCTGCTTGTGCTTGCAACATTTTCTGCTGGAGGTCTTCCAAAAAGCCTTTCCCAAAGTAGGTAGATCTCTCCGGCTTATTCCTGCGTTGGTATTGTCTCCCCAGCACATCAATGCCGGCTGTATCGGCCAGACGTTCCAATTCATCGAGAGTATCATTAACGGCTTCTATACTTTCGCCCTGTCGTAAAACCGTGGCTATGAAGGCAGTGTTGGTGGGGCGATCGGTAATTTCCCATTCTTCGTCTTCAAACTCCATATCTTCCATTAATTCATATTCATCGTATGGCATAAAATCTCCGTGTTTTAATATTGGATTGTTTGAGCTTACTTTCCAGGAAATGTCAAAGTGAAAGTAGTGCCTTTACCAACAGTACTAATGACTTTGATCGAACCTCGGTGGAGTTCCATTAACTCTTTGCACAGAATCAAGCCCAAGCCCGTTCCGGGTTCGTTATTTGTTCCCAATCTGCTTTCCATTTCGGATATTTTGAATAGTTTGCTGAGTTGGCTGCTGGATAGACCGATTCCGGAGTCTTTAATGTCGATGGTATCTGATTCCGGTGTAGGCTTGTGGTGGATAGATATTGTTCCACCTTCTTTTGTAAACTTGACAGCATTGGAAATCAGGTTTAACAAGATCGTATTCAGCATTTTTGCATCCGCAAAAATGGTAGCGTGATTATCTATATGGTTATTGATTTGCAATTTTTTAGTGTTGATAGCAGTAATTTGGATCGAGATCGCGTAATTTAAAGCGTCGAGTAGATTATGTGACTTTGGGTACAAGGGCAGACTTCCGGTTTGTAACCTAGCCCAGTCCAATAGGTTTTCCAGGAGGTTATGAGCTGTGGTGGAGGATTCATGAATCATCGAGATCATGTCGATCGCTTCTTCATGAGTATAGTCTGCGATGTTTCTCTTCATTAGATCCGACATTCCAATGATGGCATTGAAGGGGTTTTTGAGGTCGTGGGCTATTATAGAAAACAGTTTGTCCTTTGTGGCATTTAGTTTCCGGAGCTCAGAGCTGGAATTTACGAGGGACTCAATAAATAGTTTACTTTCAGAGATATCTCGAATTGCAGCCACACGGACAGATTTATTGAAGTAAGTATATGGCCTGGACATGATCTCCACATAGATGATAGATCCGTTACTTTTGAGAATTCTAATTTCATAGCTTTGCAGATTATGGGTGAGCATTTTGGATTGCACAATAGACAAGTCATCCGGATGGATGAAGTCCAAGATATTTCTTCCAATGCAATCTTCTCGACGATACCCAAAAGTATCATACACTCTTTGGTTTGTTTCAATAATTCTGCCCATATCATGAATAATAATCACTTCATGGGAGGCATCTGCCAGCTGTTGTAAGCGAAGGTTAATTCGTCTTTTTGTGAATTCTGCGTATAGAAAGAACAGAACCAGGATGCATGTCAAAATCAAGCTCAAGATAAGGAAACGGATAATCCGTGTTTGGTTGCGCTGTTTCGATTGGACATCAAGATCTGCAATGTTTGTCTGGATCACAGCGTGCAACTGGGTCAAATTTTCTGTAGTTTGCATATTTTGCAATGAATCACTATAGGCAGAATACTCGCGAAAGTATTTTGCAATATTGTCATAATCGCGGCTTTGTAAGTAGATAGAGAGTAGTTGGTGAGTTACATCTTTGGAAATGCTGACGAATCCGTGTTTGCTTGCTATTTGATATGCTTTCAAGGCATTAGCTTTAGCTCCTGGTATGTTGTTTGCGCTCAAGTCGATTTCGGAAAGCAGGAGATAACGGCTACATAACGAGTAACTGTCATTGATAGATTTTGACGATTCTAGGGATTTATCCAGCCATTTCCGAGCGCTGAGATTGTTTCCCCTTTTATCATAGAGTTCCCATAGTGCATGCTCCACTGAGGAGCGCAATTGAATGGATAATTCTGGCTGTTTTTCGGGTGCGCTCAATTTATTCATCACTTGCATAAAATAGTCTTCAGCAGTGGACAAATCTCCCCTCTGCATGTGAATCATTCCGAGATAGTTCAGAGAGTGGCAAATCAGATAAACATCTTTTGTCTTTTCACGATACTTGAGGGCTTGTTCAAAAAACACTAAAGCGCTGTCTGGCTTATTCTGTCTCATTTTACACAGAGCAATGTTGTTCAGCATTACCGCACAACCGGCATCGTTTTTTTCTTTCCTCATCAGTTTTAAGCCACGTCTATAATAGGGCTCTGCAATTTCGATCTGTTTCATAGAAAAATAGACATTGGCTATATCTGATAGCAAATATGCCAAAGCTCCATTATCCGATTGCGTGGCACTGATTGCATAGGATTTTTGAAAATACTCAAGGGCTAACTGATTCAGGTTTAACAGCTGAAAAATCTGCCCAATTCTGGAATACGCAGATGCCGCACCAAGTGGTGAATGTCCTCGCAGAGAATAATCTGCCGCTGCTTTCAGTGCAGATATAGCTTCGGCGGGATCACTGATAGCTATGCTGTATTGATACTCGGAGTATAACCTGGCAATAGTAGTGTCCGGGGCATTAGATTTGATGGCGGAGGCGATCATAGCCTTGCTTGGGTACTTTTGTACCACGCAATAGCTTTGAACAATGAAGTTCCATACCACAAATATAAGTGCCCATTTGGCAAGTTTCCGCATATACTTAAGTCCCATACAAATTAATTACACCAGTAAAATTAGTAGCTCGTAAACAGTCAACGATTTTTTATTTGAACCAAACTGGCTAATAGATAGCAGGATATACGATCTTGATGATTGCGCAATATGCTCCTTGTAATCAAGGATTACGGGAATTTGAATCAATAGGTTGGAATATTTTACAATAGATTAAAATGCAGAACACGCTTAGGAGGCTATCAAGCTGAAAAATAAGTTAATTAGCTTGCTACCCTCTAAAAAATTGAAAAAAATATTAGATTTTACTTGCCAAAAACCTAAAGTCGGATAGATTGTAACCACCTACAGACCCTACATAGAATACCCTCCGAGTCGTGGGGACACCGCCCGGTGCTCCCCACGGTTTTTTTTATCCCTCAAATCATCCTCATGAATGCAGTGGTTTATACTACGTATCAATCCACACTAGGATTCACCCCGCCGCTAATGCTCCATAATCCAAGCTCTGATGCTGCGGTGGTACATCCCACGCGATTCCCGGGTCACCACGAGGGAAGCACGAGGGAAACACGAGGGGATTACCAGCGATTTGATTGGGGAGAGTGTATCACAATAATACTTCTTGACTATTTAGTCGGCATTCACATCATAAGAATATTATTGGTGAGAGTTAGAACAGGCAAGAGATTCAAGAGCATTGTAAACATAACCTCCAAGAGTGAATCCATGAATTATCGAGCTTCTGTAGCCAATGTAAATGTGATACTTGCGAAGTATGGCATCCAAGCCAAAGGGAGACCAATGCAAATTGGAGAAAAAGTTTGTAACAAGGTTGACGGCAGTTTTGCGTTGAGTGCCGGAGTACTGGCATTAGTGGCTTTAATCAATTGGGCTGGTAGATCATTCCATATAGCTGATGGAGTATTGTTTTTTATCCTCATGGCTCCGACCACGGCTATTTGTACAATTCTATTGTCTTTTAGTCTGATTGTAAACAATTGTGATCTGTCTTCATGGCGATTGAGGAAGTTTAGTCTACCCTTTTCAGCTAGTGTTTTGCTGTATTCCTTGTCAGTAGTATTGGCATATGCCTTTCATTGGAGCTGGCATCCGGAAGCTTGGATTGTTTCAAATCATGTTGGTCCCAATGGATTATTGATCGGGGCGATGTCTCCCCTAACAGCTACAGTACTTGGCTTACTCTCGATTGCCTTTATCCTAGGGATAAGTGTAGTTCACAGCAGTAAATGGTTCAAAGTATCAGCGTTTAATATTGCAGTGTTTTGCAGCATTATATGCTTTATAGTCTTCTTGGGTTATGCTACAGGGATGCCCTTGATTCCCAGAATAATGCGGGTTCCGATGGTGATGAGTACATCAATAGCAGTATTTCTTCTCAGCTTGAGCTTGATCTTCAATACCGGTCGTGATCGGTATCCATTGTCTTTGTTTAACACAAAGCTATCTGGAATGTACGCATACAGCAGCAGATTTCGGATTAGTGCTTTTTTTACCTTTGCTATCCTTGGCATTACCATCAGCGTGCTTTCAGTCATCTTCCTGAAGATGGAGGCAAAATCATTTAAAGAGAATGTAACAGAGCAATTGATTAGCATCACAGAGCTGAAAGTAAATCAAGTAAACTGGTGGCTGGAAGAAAGAATTGCCAATGCCAAGGTCATTGAAACAAACGTATCAATTCGCCCCTATGTATTCGAACAGTTATATGGCAAATCATCGATTAAAAACACATATGACATCCAGAACTGGATGAATTCGATAGTGATAAACTATGAATTTAGTGCAGCAGCATTACTGGATACTTCTGGATTAACGGTGCTCACATCACCCCAAGGGCTTCATTTCAAGGAAATCGAATCCATCCCCGCGTATCAACAAGCCGTGAAAACTAAAAGCATAGTACTGGAAGATCTCAGTAATGACGACAAAACTGCAGATAGTCCCGACAATAAAATACATTTAAGATTCTGGGTGCCTTTGACCGATAACCAAGATCCGGAACAAGAAGTTAAAGCAATTGTTCTATTACAACTTGATCCGGATATAACGTTATATCCTCTTATTCAAACCTGGCCGGGCCCCAGCCGCAGTGCAGAGACACTTTTGGTTCGCGCCGACGGCGAGAATGCTTTGTTCCTCAATGAGTTACGTCATAATAAAGCTAAATCCATGAGTTTACGAATGAATATCAAGGACAATCCTCGTGTACTAGCCTCTCAAGCTCTCCAGGGTAAACTGGGGATTACGGAGGGGACAGACTATCGTGGAGAGGCTGTGATCGGTGTGATCAGCAAGATTAAATACCATCCTTGGTACATGATCACGAAGATTGATCAAGAGGAAATCTACTCACCATTAAGGGTTAGAGGTTGGTTTACAGGTGGAGTAATATTGTTACTGATCGTTGTTTCTGGCTTGGCGGTGGGCTTGCAAGCCCGGAAGCGAGATCTGGCAATAAACGAGAAAGTGACCTCCGAATGGCAAGCAACATTTGACTCGGTGCATGACGTGGTGTGGCTTTTGGATAATAATTATAAGATTGTACGGACAAATCGGGCGTGTAGTGTCATCTTGGGGAAAGAACCGGAAGAAATTATCGGCAAGTTCTGCTGGGAAATTATGCATGATTCAGCTGGACCTCGCGAGCGTTGTCCGGTGGCAATTAGCAAGGAAACCCAAATCCGGGGAGAATCCGAAATCCTTTATCACGACAAGGTCTTGCGTATTACTGCGGATCCGATAATTAATGATAATGGCAACATGACTGGATCAGTTCATATCATGAGTGATATCACCGAACGTATTCATTCGGAGCAGGAACTGGTGGCAAATCAGCAGAGATTGATGTCCATCATAAACAACGCACCCTTTGGAGCTCACACCTATCAACTGACGGATGACGATGAATTGATTTTGATAGGGGCAAATGCCTCTGCAGATAACATTCTTCAGCTCGAAAACGAACCGTTACTTGGCATGGAAATGGAGCAAGCCTTCCCCAATCTCAAAGATACGGACTTGCCAAGGATCTATCGCCGAGTCGCAAGGAGCGGAGAGAACTACATTACGGAAAATATGGTATATAAATCTAATGATATTACCGGTGCGTTTGAAGTACATGCCATGAACATCGGAGCAAACAAAATGACCGCTTTCTTTCGCGATATTACGGAAAAAAAGAGAGCGGAGCAAGAGATTCTCCGGCTCAATGAGAGTTTGGAGAATAGAGTCCGGGATCGTACCCTGCAGTTGGAAACATCAAATAGAGAGCTGGAAGCTTTCTCTTATTCTGTATCCCACGATCTGAGATCCCCCCTGCGCAGCATTAACGGATGGAGTCATGCTTTGAGTGAAGATTATATCAAAGATCTGGATGATACCGCTCTACAATATCTGGATAGAATAAGCTCCGAAGCCAACCGCATGGGAGCCCTGATTGATGCTTTATTGGCATTTTCCAAAATGACCAGAATTGATTTTAATGCGACCAAGATCAATCTGAGTGAAGTAGCAACCCAGAGTTGTCAACGTTTGCAAGAACTACACCCCGAACAGCAGGTGAAGCTGGAAATAGAGCCGAATGTCTGGGCTTTTGCAGACAAGTATCTGATGGATATTGTCATGACAAATCTGCTGCATAACGCACTCAAGTTTAGCCGCAATAGGGAGCTATCAGTCGTAACATTTGGCACCAAGACAGTTGATGGCAAAATAGTATATTTTGTGTCTGATAATGGTGTGGGCTTTGATGAACAGTATATGGACAAACTGTTTCAACCCTTCCAGCGTTTGCACAAAATGGAAGAGTTTAGCGGCACCGGAATTGGGCTGGCAACGGTGCAACGGATTATTCAGAGACATGGCGGGACAGTATGGGCCAGTTCTGTTCCGGATGAACTGACGATACTACAATTTACGCTGTCTTAAGAGTGAAGGTCAAAAAATCCTTGCCAGATTATGCAGTCCTAAAATGATGACTTCTTGAGATTTAATACTATTGAGGATTATATATGGCAGCAATGGCTGATATTAGAAACGGAATGATCATAGAATACAAAGAAGGATTCTACGAAGTTGTCGATTTTTTGCACGTCAAACCGGGCAAAGGATCCGCATTTGTACGCACTAAACTGAAGAACGTCAAGACCGGTAAAGTGCTGGAAAATACTTTCCGTGACAGCGATAATTTTAATGAAGTCCGCGTTGAGAGGACAAAGAAAGAATACTTGTATCGTGATGGTGATTTCTTTGTGTTGATGGATGCGGAGACATATGAACAGGTCCCTGTTGATAAAGCTGCAATTGGCGATGCTGAAAAACTGATGATGGAAAACATGGAAGTCATCGTGGCTACAGCACCCAGTGGAGAAATCTTGGGGATCGAATTACCGACAACAGTTATTCAGAGTATAGCTGATTGTGAACCCAATGTCAAAGGCAATACAGCGTCCGGAAGTGGCAAAACAGCATACACCGAAACCGGATTGCGCTTGATGGTACCCTTCTTTGTAGAAACAGGGGACAAAATCAAGATAGATACACGCACTTGCGCTTATCTCGAGCGCGCTTAACAATATTATCAGAATGAGAGGATAAAATGGGAAAAGTTAAAAGTTTTAACGCCAAACTCGCGCATGATCTTTCAAACGAAGGAAAAGTTATTTGCTCTGTATGCAATACAGAAGTTAAAAGAATCAAATTGATCACAAACAAGAAAGTGGGGCAGACCGGTTGGTCACCTCGCGTTGAATTTGCCAAAATATGCAAGTGCAATGAAGTAGATATCATGGCAGGAACGAATATTTAAGTTCAAGCCGGATATCTCGAAGACTCTTTATACTCGTTTCAATGGATGTTTTTAGTCATTGAAACGAGTATTCTTATATTCAGAGAATCTTTTGTTGCCAAATTTGTGGCGTTTAATTAGCTGACATATATGTGGAATATTGTGTGGAAACACGGATCAGACTGTGATGAATTATTGTATTGAGAAATGCATATCCGAGGGGGATACAGATGTTAAACAAATATGATCAGAGGCATTTTGCTCTCTTGTTGCTAATATGGTGCATGACAATATCAGTTTGGGCACATGTGCCACCGCATCCAAAGTATGCAAATCCGCCCACAAATCTATCTCAAACTCGAATCGAAAAGTCCGGTTCCACAGATAAATCTCGGCGTCTCGATATTCCGGATAACATCTTGGTACTTCGGGTTGCGTTCTCCGATCTGAATTTTGTCTCCACACCTCAATGGCCGGACAGCCTGGCTCATGATAGTGCATTTATCGAACGATGGATGCTGCATTTAGCGGATTTTTTCCAGGATGCATCACATGGCACTTATCAGTTATCATACGATGTCCACCCCACCACCTTGGTACTTCCCCGTCCCATGGCATATTATGGAATGGATACCAGTGAACAGATAGACGAAAACGTAGCATATATCCTCCGTGATCTTGCAACTGCTTATGGAACAGCAATTAACTATAGCGCCTATGATGGCCTCGTGATATTTCATGCGGGAGCCGGACAGGAATCTGATATCAGCAGCATCCGTACCGATGAGATATGGTCAACGTTTTTGACCAGGAAAGATCTCCAGGAGAGATTTGATCCTGAAAACGATGATTATCCAGGCTTCATAGCTCCCGATGGGACAACCCTGAAAAACGTGGTGATAGTACCGGAGAGTGAATTTCAAGACTATTTCCCGGATGAAACTCAAACGGATGCTTCATCCTATTTGTTTAGCATCTATGGTGTTTTAGCTCATCAATTTGGACATTTGATCGGATTGCCTACCCTGTTTGATAATAACTCTTCAAATGGCAGATCGCAAGGGATCGGGAATTGGGGATTAATGGGTACCGGTGTGTGGAATGCCAATGGCTATGTTCCCGCTCAGTTATCGGCTTGGAGCCGTTATTACCTTGGCTGGGAAAATGCTGTCACCATCCGCAATGATGCCGAGAATCTGGTGGTAGACCATTTCTTAAACCATGATCCTGATTCAAATCGTTTGTATAAAATTCCCATCTCGGATCACGAGTATTACTTGATAGAGAATAGACAGCAGAATCCTGATGGCAGTTTGAACCCATACAACAATGCTGCCAGTTACACTTTTAAGCTATTACCGGAGGGACAGCAAGAATACTATCCGGCACCTGACTCACTGTTGCCATACTTCAATTTCATGACTAATCGGTACATAGGAAGTGAGTGGGATTTCTTTCTCCCCGGTTTAGGCGGACCTTTGGCATCAGGATCTCAGTTAGTCGATGGATCCGGGTTACTGATTTGGCACATCGATGAGAACATCATAAGTGAGTTTTTCGAGCCGAACTTTGATACAAACCAAGTCAATGCTGATGCCTTGCACAAAGGCGTCGATCTCGAAGAGGCAGATGGCATCGAGCAGCTTGATACTGCAGTTTATGATGTCTTTAAGTATGGCAGTCCTTACGATTCTTACCGAGCAGGCAACAATAGCTATTTTGGAAATCAAGTACACAATGGGGTGCTGTCTTTACCTACTGCTGCCAGTTATTATGGCGGGATCCCCCTCCAGATTTACGATATCAGCGCATCGTCCAACACTGCTACATTTTCTGTGAGTTTCAATTGGAAACTCGACACAGGATATCAGGGTATAAACGAGGTCGGTGCAGCGATGATAGATTTTGATAGCGATGGCAGTAACGAGATCTTTTACCCTACCCCGGACGGACAGCTGCGCTTTTGGAAGGATGAAATATATGCCCCAGAGTATGAGCATTATTTACATGGTAGGATTCCTTATAACTATGCCTGGGATGGATCCAGCTTGTATATTCCGGTGCAAGCCGCAAGTATTTGCAGGCTCTATAAAACCAATGTCCTTGAAAGTTCCTACATCCTCAATCGTTCCAATCGTCTATGGGCCAGTCATCCCGTCGTGATGGAGTCCCAAGTGGCTCTTCCTCTCTACAAAACGGATAGCCTCGGTAGCGAAGTGCTAATTATCGACAAAGCAAGTCACCAGATCACTAAAACCATCAGTTATGAAGACTCCCTGGTTGCCAACATTGTCTATCAAGAAAACAAGCTGTATGCTATGACCAAAAACCTGATACGCGGCTTTGAGCTGACAGAGTACAACCTGCAGACAGATGAGCGACAAAGATATGGCTTGAATAGTATCGGTGCAGATTCCACGGTAGTGGCACTGCTCCGAGCTCCCATTCAACCAGGCACCAATCCCGGTGACTTTGTTGTTCAGACCACAGGGGCTTTGTATTTATTCGATAGCTTGTATCGCTTGATAGACGGGTTCCCCTTTGTGCACGATCTGAATAGTGATGCACCTGTTTCCATCAATGATGTGGATCAGAATGGGACTCTTGATTTGCTGATTGGCGGGGAAAATAGCTTTATCGTTGTTGATTATGCAGGAAAGG
>PHBQ01000024.1 GCA_002841975.1 Candidatus Cloacimonetes bacterium HGW-Cloacimonetes-1 | reverse complement strand
TTTTGGGCAGAGCTTTCTACCATTTCTTGAAGATAAAGAACCTAAACTTGCTCACCAAGTATTGCGCTGCCACATTTGCACGGCTTCGCTAAAGCCATCCCGATCATGATGTGCCACATTGATGTGTTTGATCCGTAGTTCCTCCGGAGCATTGGCAGTCACAAAAGCATTGGGGCAGAGGCAGAGCATATCCTCATCGTTAAAATCATTCCCGATCACCATAGCATCTTCAATCCGGCAATCGAGTAGATCTGCCAGATACTTCAAACTCCGTCCTTTTGAAACCGGTTCGGCAAATATCTCTATCCACAGTGATTTCAGATCGATCGGTGAAGTGGTACGTATGCAATTGAGCGGTTTGAGGGCAGTCACGAGCTCCTGATACACAGCTTCCTGGGTGGATTCGGCAATCGCCATGAACTGGGTTGCCTCATTGATTGCGGAGAAATCTACATCTGTTAGCTCTTTGGAAAAGGCGCGGTAATAGTCTATACGATCCCAATAATCTTGCAGACCATGCTTTGTGCAATAATGCATGAAGTGCGTATCCGGGATGGGGTAGTGAATCATGTAGTCCACATCATAGCTGTTCAGTATGGAGTTGGTGCGAACAATATCGGCGCGGGAGAGATTGCAGGTATAGATCATTTCCTGGGTCTTCCAGTTCATGACTCCCGCACCTGTGGCAAAGATTACATAATCCAGAGGGAAGCTTTGATCTATCACACGTTTCAGGCTCCACAAAGACCTGCCTGTTGCCAATACACGGATTACGTCATGTTGAGGAAGCTCCGCTAGAGTGAGCAGATTGGCATCCGATACCTTGCGGTCACTGCCCAGGAGCGTGCCATCAAAATCCGTGATACACATACGTTTAACGGACATAAAATCCTCCGGATTGATTGAGTACTATATCCAAGCAAAGACCTTCCTGATGGGGACTATCGACGTCCAAAGAAAGCTTGATCGCATTAAATACAAAGTCCCTGGCATTGGGGATGGCAAGCTCGAGCGGAATACCGTTCAGGACATCTGCCAGCAGAACCGTAGTAAAGACATCTCCGGTACCGGGATAGAAGCAGGGCATATAATCGCAGGGGTATAGCTGGAAGTATTGAGTAATAGTGTTGTAATATGCGATGTGAGTTTGCCTGGGGTCGCTGCCGGGGATACTTGTGATCACGATGTGTCGAGGTCCCTGCTCTGCCAGTTTGGTACAGATGTCACGGATGCAAGGTTCATCAGGATCTAGCCGATAAACGGTGTTTGTTAGCAGGCACGCCTCTGTGAAATTGGGAGTGATAATGTCGGCGCGATGGAGAGGAGTCTTCATGGCATCAACCATCTGCTCGTCATAGCAGGAATAGAGCTTGCCATCATCTGCCAGGACGGGATCTACTATGATCAAAGTGCTTTCGGTGCGATACTTCGAAATGAGATCGTTCACGATATTGGCTTGCACAGGACTTCCCAAAAATCCGCTGTAGATGGCATCAAATTCAAGGCCCAGCTTTACCCAATGGAGGGGCATAGATTGCATCAAATCTGTCGTATCCTGCATCACATAGTCCTCGTAACACGTATTACTGGACAACAGTGCTGTAGGCAAGGCACATACTTGGATTCCCCGACTGTACAAGATCGGGATGATTGCCATCAAGGACGTATGGCCAAAACTGGAAAGATCGTGGATGGCTAGTACTCTTTTACTTCTTTGTTTCACTTCGTCTTTACTCCGGTGTTTTTGTATGATATCCAAATATAGACGGCTACCGGAGTGTCAATAAAAACAAAGCCCGACTGTGAAGCCGGGCTTTGTTTTAGTAAGATATGTATTAAGACTAGAATAAGGAGTAGCTGACTCCCAAACCCAAGATCTGTTTCCATTGCAGTTCGTGCACGGCTTCTTTTTCGTATCTTGCTTCAAAGGTCAAACTGGCGGAAACAATCCCCCATACTTTACCTGTAAGGACGTTTTCCCACACCATGTCCGGAGACTTCCAATCCTCGTTCAGGTCATCGCTTTTGGAATTGATCAAGGCTTGATAGACCTGAAGTCTGGATTTGAAATTGGCATCAACGGGGCTAAACCCATGCTTGAATTCGGATACCATTTCGATACCACCATCGGTAGTAGTCTCGGTCTTCCGGTCTCCTGCCGTTTGTAAAGCATCACGATCGATGAATTCGCGGAAAGCTCCACCCAAACGAGCGTTGAATGTAGTCTTGTCATTTTGAATAAGGGTTCGAATTATACCGGCGGTTTCTGTTAAGAGCATGGGGTTGATCACCCGCAGTTTGGCAGCGTCCGACTTATCGATAAATTGAGATTCCCATCTGCCTGCGATAAAGGGATCTACCCAGCCTCCGGTGTTAATCCGCAAAACGGATTCCAGATCTATCTTATCTGTAGATTTATCCGGTTGTTCCCAATACTTGTCACCACTGGCATTGATCTTTTGCAGGTGCGTTTGCCCAAAGCCGAGCTTTAAAGTTGATTTATTGTTGAGCCAGGGTTTCAGCTGTTTCTCGGCTGTAGAATTTGATGCTGCTAGCCATGTGATACTGCTGAGTTCCGTGCCTTGCCAGGAGTCACTGTACGCGCTTTGGGTCAAGGAAAGGCTCATATCCGAGCTGAACTTCCAATCCTCAGCAGTCAATGCAACCGGGATCAATATAATAATAAATAGGTAGATAAACAGGCTTTTCATGGGTTTACTCCTTTATTTCCAGATTTCTTTTGCTGTGAGGTTGGTCTTGATTTTCTCTACTAAAGCGGACTGGATACTGCCGAGTTCCGTGCTCTTCACGTGAGCATACAAGCCAAATGTAATGGTAACCGCATTGGCATCATTGAGGTTCACTACCGGTGCAGGATCCTTCAAAACACGCTCTTCAGAACCCAGGATTCCGGTTAGTAGATCACGTACCACAATGATATCTGACGTGGCTGGAACGGCAATACTCAGCTCTATCCTCCGGGTTGGCATAGCACTAAAGTTAGTGATCGAATCTGCGGATAGTTTTGCATTGGGAATGATCAATTTACGGTTGTCACTGGTGAGGATGATAGTGTGAAAGATCCCGATATCATGAACCTTGCCGGTCATTCCTGCACCGGTGATAGTATCTCCAACTTTGAATGGTTTGAACAGGATCAGCATCACACCTGCCGCAAAGTTGGAAAGAGAACCTTGCAAGGCCATGCCAACTGCCAAACCGGCGGCACCAATGAGGGCTATAAACGACGTGGTCTGTACCCCGAGCTTGCTGATGGCAGCAACAATGACGAATACCAGCAGGATGGCATAGACTAGGTTGCCGATAAAAGAGACCAAAGATGCGTCAACTTTGCCATGGTTCATCATCCTGCGCAGCAGGTTTGACACCATTCTGGCAACCCACTTCCCAATGATGTAGATCAGGATTGCTGCCAATAACTTTGCTCCGTAGGTGATCATATAATGGGGCGCTTTGTCCACAATGCTGCCCCATGCGGATAAAAATACAGCTGTACTATCTGGCATATCATACTCCTTGAATTGTGTTGTACACATCTATTATAATACTGTTATAATAGATAATAAGGCAAGCAACATTTCAGACAAGTCTAATCTTACTCTTATTCCCAGATCCATATCAGCAGGGTTACAAGTATCAGAAATATCAATTTGTAGATTGACAAGTTACAATATCCAGATAAGGATGCGACAGATCCAGAATTGGAGACATGATGTTACAGAAGACATGGCTTCATGACAAGCTTATAGTGCTCGGCAGAAACTTAATGGTCACTTGAGAGGAAATGATATGCGTGTATCCACGATCATCATGGTTGTGATTTTCGTAATCTTTGGAGGATTGGCCTGGGTGGCATACTGGACATCCATGCGCCCGGAAGCGAGTGATCTTGAAGCTTTACCGGAGCTGGATCTCAGTGCAGAACCGCTACAAACTGCTGCCACCGGTGATTCTATCCCGATCCTCGAGCGAGGTAATAAACGCGTTGTCTTCCGCGCTTTGGCACGGTATCGGATCTCGGGCTTGCTGGTCAGTAAACACAATTACCGGGGCAAATTTATGAATAGACTTTCTCCTTGCGACTATGCTCTGGTATGGGGGGAAGTGCCCAATCAAATGCAATACCTCAAGTTCAATCAGGTAGTACGCTACTGCCTGTTTTATATCAAAGATCCATCTCAAGTAGATGTCCGATATGTAGCAAACCATATGTCAAACAATCATTTGATCCCTGCCAATGAAAACATCCGTAGAGCTATCAAGCGTGGCAAGAAAGGGATGAAAGTGGAACTGGAAGGCTATCTCGTGAGACTCAAAGTCTATAAAGGAGAACGGGTTTTTTCTACCTGGTCCAGTAGCCTGACTCGTACTGATGATGGAGGTGGAGCTTGCGAACTGATCTATCTCACCAAGCTCCGGATAGAAGACAAGGTTTACGAATAAACAACAATATAGATGTTCAGAGAACTCCGTATAATAAACAGTATTGGCTTGTTTAGCGATTAATCCAGACTATTCTTTCTATAAGGAAACTTTCGGTTTGACGTCATACGCCTAAGCCAGGAGATTAATCCCACTGTATGCCATGCCGAATTCACCCGAGGAGAATAGAAAAATGCACAGACTTAACAAACTGGCAATGAATATTGCCCTATTAATCATCATCTTAGGAGGGATAAACATGATGTATGCGACCAAAATTTATGATTTTGAGATGACCGCTATTGATGGTAAGATTGTAAAACTGTCGGACTACAAAGGCAAAGTAGTGATGATAGTCAATACTGCCAGTAAATGTGGATTCACAAAGCAGTACAAGGACTTACAAGAACTATATAGCAAATATGAGAAGGACGGTTTTGTCATCCTCGGTTTTCCCGCCAACAATTTCATGAACCAGGAACCCGGGACCAATGACGACATCCAGCAGTTTTGCCAGATCAATTTTGGAGTCAGCTTTCCGATGTTTGAAAAGATATCTGTAAAAGGTAATGACATCCATCCCCTGTATCAGTATCTTACTTCCAAAACCACAAATCCAGCCCACGGGGGCAACATCTCATGGAACTTCAGCAAGTTTGTGATCTCCCGGGACGGAGTCGTGATCGATAGATTTTCCCCTGCCACAAATCCTATGAGCAAGAAAGTTATCAAATCCGTGGAGAAAGCACTGAACCAATAATCTGGCACCACAATCCATCCCGGCTGCAACCGAGGCGATTCCCTCGTGAATCGCTGGTCCGACGAGGGCTTCACGAGGGAATCACGAGGGAATCACCTGCGATTGAAGCAAGGGGTTTCCAAAATCCTTGGTAGTATCTATGTTTTTGGGGGAAAATATGCAGGATAGCACTTGATTTCATATCTCAAATCCTCTCTCCGGTAAACGCTATGAATGATATATGGAAAAAGAGGATGGGCACAGGTTTCGAACTTATACTTGACACAAATCAGCAAGTTTCAGACTTGGAAAAAAAATATCACATAGATCATCTGGAGGATGAAATGTTAGTACTTGATGACTTATATTACACCGAGACACACGAATGGATAAGAATCGACGGTGACATTGCTACCATCGGGATCACAGATTTTGCCCAGCATGAATTAGGCGACATCGTTTATGTAGAGCTTCCTGAACCGGGAACCAAAGTCTCTTCATCCGAGCCCTGTGGATCCATTGAAGCTGTAAAAGCAGTTGAAGATATCAACAGCCCACTCAGTGGAAAAGTGGATGAAAAGAATGGCGAATTGGAAGATACTCCGGACATGATCAACAAATCTCCCTTTGAAGATGGTTGGCTTTACAAAATCAAACTTTCAAACATGGAAGAGCTAGAGAATTTGCTTTCTCCGGCAGAATATCAAAAACTGATCGAAGCATAGTAATAGAACGCGGTAGCCAATAGTTCCAATGCCTTGAAATCACTGGGTAAAAGTCTTTTGCACCGTTGTCATAAATTATGATAGAGCATAATAAACAATTCCTGATTATCCTCTCCGCTCCTTCCGGTGGTGGCAAAACCACTATTCTGAATGAGGTGAGGAGAATGACGGATAATATCGACTACTCTGTTTCCTATACTACCAGGCAGCCACGCGGTACCGAAGAGAATAAAATTCATTACCATTTTGTGGACGAGCCGGAGTTTTTGCTCCGTAAAGAAGCCGGAGATTTTTTGGAATCCGCTCTTGTCTTTGGTAAATGGTATGGAACCTCCATTAGCTTTATCAAAGGCAGACTGGAAGCGGGTAAACATGTCATCATGGATATCGATGTGCAGGGAGCAGCCCTGATCAGTTCTACAGATATCCCATATGTGAAAGTATTTATCGTCCCCCCTTCCATGGATATCCTGAAGGATCGCCTCATCAAAAGAGACACCGACTCGATGGAAGAAATCGAAAAAAGACTAAAAATTGCGATAACTGAACTGGAACATATTGACAGATACGACTACCTTGTGATAAATGACGACTTGGAAACTGCAGTTAGAGACGTCATCTCGATTGTTCGTGCGGAAGAAAATCGCACAGACAAATACATCAACCCCATTGCAGGATTCCTATGTACAGGAGAAAACCATGATCAATAAAAAGATTGAGACCTTCCTCGAGAAAAACAACATGAACTATTTGTTCTGTATGTTGTCGAACCTGGAAGTACAAAGAATTAACCAACTTCCATCCTATGTGAAACAGAAATTTACCGAAAAGATCACAGAGATCTCGATGGAACATGTGGCCGAAAACGACATCCCTGACTATATCATCGAATTAGCAGAAGCCGAATTGTTAATGGCACAACAAGAAAACCCATTTGATGACGAAGATAACGATCTGATCATCGATGAAACGATAGACGATCGCGCTAAATTTGTCGATGATATTCAAACTGAAAACTTCGAACCCTTTGCCGATGACGATGAAGTAGATTTTATCGACGTAGCCGACGACGACGACGAGGACGAAGATTAATCTTGTATGTCCATACGCGCTCTGAAGCAACATTTGGAGCTGCTCCAGAATTGCGGGATCAGCCAGATTTACAGATCAGCGGATATATCACGGGCATCTGCCCCTCCGGTTCCTACTGTAGTGTCTCAGAATAAAGCAGCTCAATTAGCCAGTCTGGCGGAGGCCTATGCTGCTTGTACTAAGTGCAAGCTGCATGAAGAACGGATCAAACTGGTCTATGGTGATGGAGATCCCAATGCCACAGTGATGGTGATCGGAGAAGGTCCCGGCGAACAGGAGAATATCCAGGGCAGGCCATTTGTAGGAAGGGCCGGACAGCTTTTGGACAAGATGCTTTTGGCAATACATATCCCCCGGGAAGAAGCCTATATCTGTAATATTGTAAAGTGCCGCCCTCCCGGTAATCGCAATCCCGAAGCCGATGAACGTAGCTCCTGCATGCCATACTTGATGGAACAAATCCAGATTGTGCAGCCCAAAGTGTTTTTACTATTGGGGTTGGTGGCAGCGCAGACTTTGCTGAATACCAAAGAATCCATGACGGTATTGCGGGAACAGAGCCTCACGTTGTTTGATCGACCGGCATATGTAACCTATCATCCATCGGCATTGTTGCGGAATCCCAATTGGAAACGTCCTGCCTGGGAAGATCTGCAACGCTTTCAGGTTCATTATGAGATGCTGCGCAATGCGCGCTAAATATATCCTCATCTTCCTATTGATCGTCTGTACAGTTGCCCTGAATGCCGTAGTTGCGGTTTTTGGGGACACTCGTGACGGATATGAAATCAATGGTAAAATTGCCGCATATATTGCAGCATATCAGCCCACGGCAGTCTTTCACACCGGGGATTTGAATACTTATGGAACCAGTCAAAAAGAATATGACCGCTTTCACGCCATCAACGATCCGATCACGAAGGTTGCCCCCCTATATATCGCCAAAGGCAATCATGAACGTAATACTCAGCTCTTTTTGCTCAACTTCCCGATTCTTGATGGGCGTACCTATTATACGGTAGAGCACGATTCAATCGTGTGGATAGCTCTGGATACCACTCTCAAAATAGGTCCCGGATCCGAACAGTATAAATGGCTCCAGACACAGCTTGAATCTTTCCAAGGGAAGCCAATCTTTATCTTCATGCACCATCCGATATTTAGCTCCGGAAAGCATGGTGATGAACTGGGCTTGAACCTGTATATGCCCAAGTTGTTACAGCAATACACGGTCAAAGCTGTATTTGCTGGGCACGATCATGGCTATGAGCGCTCAGAATTGGGGGGAATTTATTACATCACTACGGCAGGAGGTGGAGCACCTTTGTACGACAATTCCAGCCTCAACAAACAGACTGTGAAATTCCGCAAAGTAAACAACTATTGCATCGTGGAACGCACCACGACTTCTATCAAAGTCACTGCCTATGATTTGAACCAACAGATTATAGATAGCTTTGATGTTTCCCTAAAATAATCAAGCTCAGTATAATCATCACATAGTAAACCAAAGAATCCTTTAGACCTACGCGCTGCTGGAAGTACTTGGTAGGTTTGCCAACAGATCTGAACCCCCGCAATTCCAAGGCTATGGCTTGCAATCCGCTTTTACTCAATATCCCTGCTAAAACTGCTATTGTAAGTGCCTTGTACAATTGTATTTTGTCTTTGTAATGCAGGCTCTCGATCTTTACTCCCCGTCTGCGTACTGTTGCCAGGCTCTGGCGAAACCTCTCCTCCAGCAGCGGAACAAAGTGAATCACATAGGAAACCATAAACGCTATTTCTTCCGGTAAACGTATAGCACTAAAGGCGATGCGGAAATCGTTGTAGTTGAGCTTTACCATCGCCGATGCACTGCAGATAATGGTAGCAAAACGGATACATATCTGCAAGCCGGCTAATACACCGCTGCGACTAATGCGGAGCCATCCCAGATCCAGCAGTGCTACATCTCCTTTCCTAAAGATGACTTGGAGGATGAATACACTGATAAACAAAGGGAGCAGTTTCACCAACCGATGCCCCAAGCGCTGTCCATAGTCTCCACTTAAAAAGATTGCCATCAACACGCTGATGATCAGCAAGCCACCCAGTGTAAGCAAGCTGTCTACCACCAAGGATAGGGAAGTAATCCACACGACCACTGCAATCAAAGTAAGGGGATGCACTACAGGCTCCTGCTCAGGCTTCTATCCCGGATTTCCCAGGTTTCGTCCATGAGATGGGTGAGGGTATCGACATCGTGACTAACCAGAATGAGACCCCTGTGCAGCTTTTGCTTGGCAATGATCAGTTCAAGCAATCTCTTTCTATTGATCGCGTCCAGGCCCGCAAAGGGTTCATCCAGAATCCAATACTTGTGCATTAGCTGGGGTAGCATACACAAAGACACTAGGCGTTTCTCTCCGGTCGAGAGGTGCGCTATAGGCTGGTGAGCCAGGTCTGCCACGCCAAAGCTGTCCAGTAACGGTTCCAGTTCGTGCCTTTCTACGATCGGAGGTTGTGCCATCAACCAGATCGAGAGATCCTCAAAAGGGCTGATCCCCACCAGGTTTTCAGTAGTATTTTGGGACAAGTAAAACGCCTCGGCAAACAGCGGACATTGTGGTCTATATGTATCTATTTCATTATAGGTGATAGATCCGGAATTGGGCTGGAGCGCACCGATAATGAGGCGCAGCAGTGTGGATTTGCCTGCTCCGTTATCACCGGTCAACAGGATGGATTTGTTCGCAGAGATTGTTATATCCAAGTGCTCAAAAAGAGGCTTATCCTGCCCCCAGGAATAGCTCATGTCCCGGATAACTATCATAGTCCCTGCCCCTGCAGCCGATCCATATCAATGGAGTGATCTGCCAGTGCCAGGATTTCGGATTTATGATCTGCAATGATGATCAGTTTTCCGGATGCCTTCAGCTCCAATAACCACTCGGTCAGCATTCTCAACGAGGTTCCGGATAGGCCGGAGCTAGGTTCATCCAGTAAAATTATAGGGGAGTCGAGGGCATTGAGCACTGCAAAGAGCACTATCTTCTTTTGTCCCACTGATAGTTTTGCAGCATCTTTGGACCGGATGCTGGATAGCTGAAATCGCTGAAGACTTGCTTCCAGACGTGTTTCGATGGCATCATGAGAGAGCCCCAGATTCTCCGGTGCATAGATGATCTCACTTTCTATGGTGGGAAAGAAGATTTGATGATCCGGATCGGCCATTTGATATGATACATAATGATACATTTCTTTGAGGGGAGTATCGTTCAGCAAGATTCCATTCCAGTACACATGGCCGTATTTTTCGGCTTTGATATGCTCCGGAATGATGTTTGCAAGGGTATTGAGTAAGGTAGTCTTGCCACTGCCATTGCTTCCTCGAATTGCATAAATATTCCCTGGTTCAAAATCAAAACTCAGGTTTCGGAAGATCTGTGCACTGCTGTCGCCCTCCACAGGGCTTGAAAAGCTGACTGCTAAATCTATAATCTGGAGCATTTGCTTAGGGTTGGATAGAAAAGCCTTGTAAACTGTCGTCGATGCTGTCCATACTCATCAATTCGTTCAGCGAGGAAACGCTTTGTGCGGTTGCAGACAAGAGCAGTACTTCATTCTTGGGGCTGAGTTTCCACTCCAGTTTCAGCGCCAGATCTATTAGTTGCGATCTACCCTTGTCGCTAATCAAGGCAGTGTTTCCGGCTTGGATATACACGATGTCTGCGATCCACATACCGCCGGGGATTTGCGGACTCTTGAGATTGAGCGAATTGTCTTCCCTCAGTTCCAAAACCGCTCCTTCCAGATGCTTGGGATAGCTGAGGCGAATCTTCAGCCCATCTGCACTGACCATAACCACATCAGCGGCATCGACCTGAAATACTTTGCGAAACAAATCATCCACTTTGTAGCCCTGAATATCCTTGAAAGGATCCGGATCCTTGCACAATTCCAGATTGTTAAGCTGTTGTGACATAAACAGGAAAGTCTTTGGTAAGCCCAAGCTCTGAAAGTCTTCAAGGACGATCAGATTGGGACTCTTGATCCAATACAATTCCCGCAACCGAGGAAAGATAATCCGGAAATTCTCTTCATTCAAATCCTCGCCATTCCGGTTAAACACAATCCAGCATTCGGTAGTATCGATTTCACTGCGGGTTAAACTGACCATATATCTATCTTCGGATTCCAGACGGAGATTGCGAAAGCTCCCCAGATCCATAGATTGTAACCATTTGTCAAAACGATAGCCCTTCCAGGTATTTTTCTTGGTGACTTCACCTTTGGTGCTAAAGGACACAGTTTCTGTCTGCGGTAATTTGCGGAAATATTCATAACTGTAGTTGTGTTCCATGCCTTTTGCATCGACGATCCGTATTCCCATCATGACTCCTGCCCAAATTAACAACCCAAGTACCAATACTATTCTTTTCATAACAACCTCAATTTATAGAGCTGAACATACATCAAATATGCCAGGAAACCACCCAGAGCACCGGATGCAATCGCCGTGGAGGCGGATACCAGCATCGGGATCATCGGGAGTCGGAATATCACTGCCGCCATGATCAATGCCCCTGTCAGATTGGCAATTGCACACAAGGTGATCTGACACCACAGTGTGGATTTCCGTTTGAATGCCAAAGCTACGATATCTGCCAGTAATCCGGGTAGTGTATAACTGATCAAGCTCAAAGCGCCATGATTGCCAAACCAACCCAAGGCGAAGATAGATATTGCCTGCACGATCCCGAACAAAAGGCCTGTGCCAAAGCGCGGAACCAAGGCAATTGCCAGAGTGAGCCACATCATATAAAAGCCGCCGGCAAGTGATCCGCCGGGAAGCATTAAGGGTGCAGACACCATTTTTATCAAAGGACTGATCAAGGGTTTGACCGCTATGCCCAGTCCGGACAGTAACGCAATGATAATGAGGTCTTTGGTGCTAAATCGTTTCAACATAACCTATTCCTTTCAAACTAATAGGCTATGCTTTGCTCAAGCAAAATCAGTAGCCTTTCCAAACACGGGAGGTGCAGTCGTTTCCATACTCGCACCCATAGGTATTGATACAAGGATGTATATCAACACTCGGCATGAAGCCAGCTTTCCGATAATAGCGATAATGTCAACATCTATCAATGGCATTGTCCCTGCCTTGTTTCCGAGGTGACTCCCTCGTGACTCCCTCGTGAAGCCCTTGCCGCGACGAGGGCTTCTCCAAGGAAGTACCACCACACTATCAGAGAGTTGGACAGGGAACGAATAACTCCAGTTTCTGATGGCATGGCGTTTCTACATATATATCAGATCGCGTAGCGAAAAGCAGATACAATGATGTTGCATATTATGCGACAAAAATTGTAAGATGCGTGTAAATATCGCACTCAAAACAAAGTCATTACTTGTAGTACTCCTTTGTAAGGCAAGACAATAACGTTTTGTGTGTTTATGGAAGGCTTTTTGTTTATTATATAGGCATTGAACAACAAATTGAGGTGAATAATGAATAGAACAATAAGATTTATGGTAATTATGCTGATCATTGGGATCGGTATGAGTGCATGTTCCAAGAGCGAAAACACAAATGTGTTCATCCCCATGGATGACCTTGTGGTCAGCGACGATTTTAACTGGCAGACTGCCAGGAATGTGGATATCAATTTAGAGGTGCAAGCCAATGATGGCGCACCCGTATCCAATGTAGTATTTGAACTATTTGATGCCAATCCCAGAGAGGATGGCAAGGTCATTGGCAAGGGTGCTACGGGAACAGATGGTAAGTTTAGAACAGTTATTTCTATCCCATCGAATGTTGCCAAGGTATGGGCAGTTGGCTTTATGACTACGGAAGAGCTTTCGATCGTGGGTAATACAGTCTCCAAGCTTTATGGCGGTGTGATGAACACTATCAAGGGTGGGGAAGGCTTTTTTAAACCCCAGTCCAAAGCATGGTCGTATCTCCCCGGTATCACTTACAATAGCAACGGTGTACCGTCCGGTATGACCAATGACGTAATCTCTGCAAGTTTTTTACAACGTATCAATGCCACATTACCGGAGAGCAGATCCGTTCCGGCATATCACCCGGATTATCTGAATACTGCAAACCAAACAAATATCAAAATAATCGAGCACGCCAATGTGTGGATCACCTTTGTAACAGAAGGTGCCGGATATAGAAATGCTCTGGGATTTCATACTTATAATACCGCGACTCCTCCCGCAGCAGCTACAGATGTCTCAACTAAAACTCTGGTACTGCCCAATGCGTCTCTAAATGGCAGTGGGGGTGGTTTGGCTTCCGGAAACAAAGTCTTCCTCGGTGAATACTTCCCGGGCACTACAATAGGTTGGTTCCTGGCTGCCGATGGTTTCCAAAGCGGTTCAAATGTCAGTACTACAGTTCCTTTATACTATTCAACACCTGCCCTCAACACTATTGAAAGCAATCCTGCCAAGCGTCAACACAGTATCTTGGTGTATGACGATTTCACAGACAGGCTGCTGATAGGCTTTGAGGATCTTCCGCGTTCCGCAGGTGGTAGTGATGACGATTTTAACGATGTAGTATTTTACGTGACTGTCAGCCCTATCGAAGCCGTCGATATCGATGATGTACCCCCGATTGATACACCTATTGACACTGATGGTGATGGCATCAATGACAGATTTGACGATTATCCAAACGATCCGGAGCTGGCATTCAACAACTACACATTTGGCGAAAATAATTGGGGCAGTCTGTCTTTTGAAGATCTCTGGCCTGCCAAAGGTGACTACGACTTCAACGATATGGTGATAGACTACAATTACAACCAAATCACCAAAGCCGGAAACCTGGTCAAAAAAGTCGAGATGAATTTCAAGCTGAGAGCAGTTGGTGCTCGCTACAGCAATGGTTTTGCCGTTCAGTTACCTTTTGTGAGTAGCAACATGATAAATATCACACCCACCAATCCTCAGCTATTCAATCATGAAACAGATGGCAGTAAATCTGTACTCCGTTTCTTTAACAATGCCTTTGATTTGATTCCCCAGCAACCCACGTTCATCAATACAGAACCGGGTGTTACATACTATCAACCCGTAACGTTTGGAGTGACGTTCAAGCTCAATACACCAGTCTCTGCGACTGCTCTGGCTTGGCAACCTCCCTACAATCCATTCATTTTCGTTCGCGGTGTACGCTCCCATGAAGTTCACTTAGCAAACTATGCACCCACCAGTAAAATGAATACAGCCCTCTTTGGAACGGGTGATGATAGTAGTAACGCTGCTCAAAACAGGTATTATAAAACAGCCAACAACCTGCCTTGGGGAGTCAATATTGCCTCCAGTTGGGATTATCCGGTGGAACGAGCACAGACCACCAGAGCATATCTGATGTTCAAAAACTGGGCTCAAAGCAGTGGCACTTCATACCCCGATTGGTATATGGATAAGCCCGGCTACAGAGACGAACAATATATCTACCAAACTCCATAAACATATCTCTCTGATCCAAGATAAAAAAACAGACCGTTGAGAAACGGTCTGTTTTGTTTTAAATCAATCTCTGCAGAGATTCGTCTTCGGGATTGTACAAAATCAATTCAACTCCTGCCTCGGCCAGCAATTCTTCACCCAAGGCATCCGGATAGGAATCCGCTATATAAACAGTAGTGATTTCGGCATTGATGATCAGCTTGGCACAGATGCTACATGGCTGATGGGTGCAATACAAGATCGACCCCTTGGTCGAGCTGCCATTGATTCCGGCTTGGATTATGGCATTTTGCTCCGCATGTACTCCCCTGCACAGTTCATGCTTTTCACCGGAGGGGACATTGTTTTGTTGCCTCAAACATCCCGCTTCGGCACAGTGCCGAATGTTCTTGGGGCTGCCATTGTATCCGCTGGATAGGATTTGATTGTCGCGTACCAAGATAGCACCCACATGCCTGCGTAGGCAGGTCGAGCGTTTTGATGCCAGCTTTGCCATTTCCATAAAGTACTTTTGCCACGAAGGTCTGTCGTTCATAATTCCTCCCCTTGAATCACAATATTAAGCTTGACATAAATCTGTCAAGCCACTGAGTAATTGCCACACTTAATGCGATGTAAAAAGGAAACTTAATGCAATACTCAGAGTCGATGCGGTGCATCAAATTTTCGGGATCAAAGTCTATACTGCAACGTCTGCTGGCGATCCAGGCGATCTGCCGTCAAACTGTGCAGTACCAGAACTATAGTAGCTGTGCGGATGTGCTGGAAATGCAAACTGCCCTGTTGCAGACGGGATTCAGCTCCCGGGTGGGAGATGGTGTAGTGCTTTATCCTGATGCCGATGTTCCTGCTGACAATCACTACTATTTTCATGAATCTGCCACAGCTTTGCGTTTGTGGATAGCTGTTTGTGCCGTCAGAGAGGGTCAATCCTCCGTCATCAGGAGCTCAGATCAACTCATCAGACGCCCCATCGAGCCATTGCTGAAGGCGTTGCGAGAGCTGGGGGCAGATATTACCGGTGAGGGCGGTACGCTGTATATCAACGGTAAACGCTTAACCGGAGGCACGGTCAGCCTTCCTGCGGATATCAGCAGTCAGTTCTACAGCAGCCTCATCCTGATCGCACCTACTATGCAGCAACCGCTGCACCTCAAGATACCGGCAGATTTAGTATCCCGTGCCTACCTGGACCTCACTATGGATCTCGTTCTTGCCTGTGGGATTCGCTATACCGCAGATTCCGGTTCTGTCTCTATTGACGGCAACCAACAATATCAGCTGGATTCTCCCATGTTCATCGAAGCGGACTGGTCGAGTGCCGCCTTCTTTATCTGTCTGGGAACTCTCCTAGAGGATGGCTTAAGCTGCGAGCTAAACTACAGTTACTCCCGGCAACCGGACGCGGCAATCGTCGATATCCTGCTCTCCCTCGGTGCCAAAATAGACATCCATGCAGACCACTTGGAGGTACACCAATCTACGCTCCAAGGTGGGATGATCGACTGCGGGAACAATCCGGATCTGGTGCCAATCCTGGCATGTCTGGCGCTCTTTGGATCCGCTCCGCTTTGCCTGAACCGCATCTCGCATCTGAAGTACAAGGAATCCGATCGCATCACCGGGATCACAGCCATCCTGGATGCCATCAAGGCAGATTACACCCTCGCTGCGGATGCTCTCACCGTCTATCCCATGCACCATATCCCACCGGCAGCAGTGCTTGAAACCCAAAACGACCATCGCTTGATGATGGCGGGTGCTTTGCTGTGCAGATTTTATCCCGTACTCAGGCTCAGTGAGACGGCATCCGTGACAAAGTCCTTCCTAGAGTTTTGGGACATCCTTCACGCTATTGATAAATAAATTATAGAGGAATTTATGACAACACTTGACGCCATCAAAGCCGCATTGGCAGAGCAGGCCAATCCACGCAGTGCGAGCTCTAAACAGCAGTTTTTTAAAGCTTTCCCCGGTGGTTATGGGGGAGAGGATACTTTCCTCAGTATTTCCGTGCCGGATCAGCGGAAGATATCCCGGTCGTTCTATGCCACGGCAGATCTGAACGATCTGGCAGCCCTGCTCTGTACACGGATCCACGAATATCGCCTCACCGCGTTGATGACCTTGGTCCTCAAGTATCAAAAGACGAAGCTACTCTCAGAAAAAGCCCTGTATGCAGAGTTCTATCTGCAGTACCTGGATCATGTCGATAACTGGGATCTGGTAGATAGCTCCGCGCATCTGATCTTGGGAGATTATCTCTTGGACCGGGATCCCCGAAAACTCTATCAATTGGCAGCCAGCCCCAATATGTGGCATCAACGCATTGCAATGGTAGCCACTTACGCATTTATCAGGAAGGGCAGGTTTGAACTGACCTTTGAACTGGCTTTACTGCTCATGAAGCATCCCCACGATCTGATCCACAAAGCGGTGGGCTGGATGCTCCGTGAAGCCGGAAATCGGGATTTTGAGGCAGAACATCGTTTCGTGGATCAATATTGTCTACAGATGCCGCGTACCATGCTACGCTATGCCATCGAAAAGTTCCCGGAAGAGCTGCGGCTTAATATCCTGCGGCGAAAGTAGTACCAACTGACGGTGCTTGCCTCTACTGGACTAGCATCATTTTGAGAATCTGTTGTTTATCACCGATGGTAATGCGGCATAGATAAAGGCCGGAGCTTACTTTTGTCCCACTGTTATCCGTAGCATCCCAATGTATAACTTGCTTCCCGGAATTCATTGCACCTTGATACAGAGTGTGTATTTTTCGACCCCGCATTTCGTAGATTTCGATCACAACGAGTTCCTGCTCTTTGGCGATCCCGAGACTGATATTGGTATCTCTCCGAAAGGGATTGGGATAGCATCGGGAGAACGTCTCCGCTCCCGCCAGATGGTCAGCATTGGCAACAGGCTCCAGCTCCACCATGGTAAAATCTTGAACAGTGCTTTGATTTGCCCCTATTTCCACAGTGGTGGTTACCGCATGATATCCCTCTTTGGTAGCAGTTACGAAATATACACCTTCCGAAACACCGGCGATGCAATAGTTGCCGTTCGCATCCGTAGATCCGCTGTGATTTGTATCATCAATCGTCACCACAACATTTTCCAGTGCGGTATTACAAGTAGTATGAACAGTTCCGGTCAGAGAGTATGTCGCTGGGATTACAGGACAGATATTCATGATTGCCGATTGGTTTTGAATAAATGATGCAGTGCCGGGACTGAGATTGCTCACATAGTAATAACCGTCGTAAGCACCGCTCCACCCCCAATTCACATGAAAGTAACTCGTGCCCTGATAGCCATCGATCACAAAAGCATGGCTACTTTCCGCATTTTGTCCACAGTAATATACCGGACGCATCTGATCCAGATTTGTTCGCAACAGATTCGTCCACTGTGCAGTGCTGTAATAGTTTCCGTAATAGTGCAGGGCTGTGTTGGTATATCCAAAATTGATAACTAAGGCATCTCGCACCAGGGCCGAGGAAGCCACACTGCAGTCAGTTCCGTATTCCATATCCACCGCTACACCACAGTGATAGAGCAAGGTCGAAACGGCGGAATTTTCGGTGATCACCGTATCTGCCATCGCCGACCAATCGTAGACAGTATTGCCAAAATCCGCACTTTGCATTCCATATGAATCGGAATTATAGCTATGAGAGCCACTTCCGATGACAGGATGATTCCAATACCGGAGGATTTGCCCCATTGCCGTGGCAACTGCTCCCGCATAAGCATGATTTCCGGGTCCGTCCGGATCCTCTGGGCACAGAGAATTGTATGGCCAGTTCTGGTTCCATCCAGTGCAGAGTAAAGGTGCTACGCTTCGCTGAACCGCAGCGGGGAAATCTCCTTGTCGTAATTGAGCCCACTCCGGATGAACGCTCCACTCCGGATGTTGCTGAATTTGCCGGATGGATTGAGAGTATTGGCTCAGCAACCACTCCGACTGTGGTGGCAGTTCGAGGGCTATAGTTGCAGTTAAAGAGTATGCCAAGATCGGCACAGATCTGTCATCTGCGGCTACAATTACGAAACCTCGTGGCTCAAATGTTAGGATATATAGATCTGCAATTGACTTGCTTGCGGGATAGGGGGTGACAATGGGTACGCTGTCGATACTGCCACCAAGATGGGAAAAATATGAGGTGCCTACTTGCAGGGCAACAGTACAGGGAACATACTCTGCATAAATTGAGAGGGAAAACAACAACAAAAAGCATAATATAAGTCGAATCTTCATAGTGAACTCCGGGTTCAAAAAGCCTAACTGCCAAACCGACAGGATCGAATAATCAAAGGGTCTACAATTCCTTTGATAGCCTATTTATCTACATTATTTTGGCACCTGATTTACCAGAATTATCCGTCAATCAAAGGCACCTTCGCCGTATAGTGAATGTCTATAGCCTAAACACAATTTCTATAAGACCTCAAGTCTTCGTGCATCTTATTTCAGTTGTGCAATCGTTGTCAAGGTAATTATTGGATTTCAGGTTTTAGGGATTACTTTTTGGGCAATAAACGACAGGGTCAAATCGTAGAACAGGATTCCGCTCTCCTCCGATCTCAGGTGTTGGTGGAGCACTTCCCGGGTGATTCCCTCGTGGCGACAAGGGCTTCACGAGGGGAACACGAGAGTAGCACGAGAAAATCTAGCAAGTTTCAGTTCTGTGCACTTCCAATCTACATTTGCCTTACTGTTTTACAATCTGCTTGACATGAAAGGCATTTCAGATTTTATGGCTCAACGCTATGCATCCTTAGCTCAGTTGGTAGAGCAACTGACTCTTAATCAGTGGGTCCGGGGTTCGAATCCCCGAGGGTGTACCAGTGTTCATTATCCGGTTTAGCAGTAAACGGCGCAAGCCCTTGGTTTACGTAAAGCTTTATCGGTGATATAGATGGCGGTAATTTTGCTCTTTGCTCCGCCTTATAAATGTGCTAAAGCGCGGATTTTCCCTTTTTTACGAAAACCGGCTTTAGCGAGTCGGTTTTTTTATTTGTATAAAAAAGGAGAAAATGAATGGCAGCATTACACACACCAGACAAGAAGAACTTCAATCAGTTTGTTTTCACTTCCGAATCCGTTTCGGAAGGGCATCCTGACAAAGTTTGTGACCAGATATCGGACGCAATCTTAGATGCACATTTGGCCGTGGATCCCATGTCCAGAGTGGCATGTGAAACTTTGACGACTCAAGATACGGTCGTATTGGCCGGCGAGATCGCCTGTAATAAAGAAATACCCACTTCCGAGATCGAGCAAGTAGTACGCAAAACTATATCGGAAATCGGATATACCATCCCCCATAAAGGATTTGATCACAATTGTAAGATTATCAACTATTTGCATCAACAAGAAGTGGCACTCAATGAAAACCAGGGTGCCGGTGATCAGGGCTTGATGTTTGGCTATGCCTGCAATCAAACCAGACACCTGATGCCCATCCCAATTGCCATGTCTCACAAGCTGTTACAGCATCTTGCCGAAGTCCGCAAAAACGGAACACTTCCGGAACTGATGCCGGATGCAAAATCCCAAGTCTCATTCAAATTTGTGAATAGAGTCCCCGTCGATCTGCAAACTCTGGTAATTTCCACACATCATATGCCAGTGAACGAGCAGCAGTTTAACGCGCTTAAGGCAGAGATCATGCGTCTGGTAGTGCAACCCACAATCGACGATATGCAATCCGAAAGCGAACTCCCATTTGATGCTTCAAACTGCAACATCATGATCAACCCTCTGGGGATGTGGACAGATGGCGGACCTGCTGCCGATACGGGACTGACGGGAAGAAAGATCATCGTCGATACCTACGGTGGATGGGCTCAGCATGGCGGCGGAGCATTTTCCGGAAAGGACGCCACAAAGGTGGACAGAAGTGCCGCATATATGGCGCGCCACATCGCTAAGAGCGTGGTAGCATCCGGGTTGGCAGACGAATGTTTGCTCCAGTTTAGCTTTGTGATCGGTGAAGCCGAGCCGGTGTCGATCATGGTCGATACATTTAACAGCGGTAAGTATGAAGATTCCAAGCTGGAAGACTTGATCCGCAGTAATTTTGACTTGACAGTAAAGGGAATAATCCAGAAGCTCGACCTCAGAAATCCGATATATAGATCTACTGCGGCCTATGGTCACTTTGGCCGTTACGATCTGGAATTACCTTGGGAAAAAGTGATAGAACTAAAATAAGCAGGTATTGATGCACAATGATCTGAAGATATTGTTCTGGCTGTTTCTAATATCCCTGATGGCTCTTGCTGTCTATTCCGTTGTGGACTATACATTTGATGCCCTGGACAACCCCAAAAACTACAGTTATTACAAGACGATCAGATCCTCATATACCGACCAGCCTTCCGACTATGACCCGGATATAAAGCCGGATTCAAAGTGGCAGCCCCGGAGAGAGCCTTTGCCCTTTATGGGCTATGCGCACCAATCTGTGATTATCATGATTTCCGGGATCATTGTGGTGGCCGTTTTGGGCTTTATGGTGCTCTATATCATGAATCATAAGGATAGAGAATAGATGGATTTATACGAAAAGTTATTACATGCCAAGCCTTTCTTTCTGATCGCAGGTCCCTGCGTGATCGAAGATGACGACGTGATGCTGGAAACTGCCGCAGAGCTGAAGAAAATTGCAGAGCAGTTTGGACTGTTGCTGATCTTTAAATCTTCTTACAAAAAGGCAAACCGGACTTCGGAAACCTCTTATAGCGGTCCCGGACTGAAGGAAGGTTTACAGATATTATCGCGGATCAAATCCGAATTTGGTCTTCCAATACTATCCGATGTGCACGAAACGTGGGAAGTGGAGATTATCGCAGAAGTATGCGATATTATCCAGATCCCCGCATTCTTGAGTCGGCAGACGGAATTGCTTCACGCTGCAGCTCTCTCCGGCAAGATTGTTAATATCAAAAAGGGGCAGTTTATGGCTCCCGAAGATATGATCCCCGCCATCGAAAAAGTGACATCTGCCAACAACTATCAAGTTCTGCAGACAGAGCGGGGAACCAGTTTTGGATACCACAATCTGGTCGTGGATTTCCGCAGTTTTGCCATGCTGAGATATGCCAAATATCCCGTGGTCTATGATGTGACGCACAGTTTACAACGCCCTTCAATCAATCGCATTTCCGGTGGAACTCCGGAATATGCGTCAATGATGGCGCAGGCAGCAATAGCCACAGGTATGGTGGATGGTTTGTTTATCGAGACTCATCCCAATCCCATGGAGGCTATGAGCGATTCCGCCAGTATGCTTCCCCTGGATCAATTGCCGGAATTGCTGGAGAAATGCATACGCTTGAAACAGGCTTTGGATAGTTAATATGAATTATGATTTGAGTACGTTTTCCAGACCCATCAAGAAGCCGGTAATCTGGAAAGATATCCGCATGATGATCTTTGATTGTGACGGCGTATTGACCGATGGCAAGATAATCTACTCCGGCGAAATGCTGGAGAGCAAAAATTTTGATGCTCACGATGGAATGGGATTTTTCCTCTTGAATCGAGCCGGTTTGATCCCGGCAGTGATCACCGGAAGGAGTTCCAAGGCTTTGAGTCGTCGTTGTGAAGACCTCAAAATTCCTCATGTTCTCCAGGGTATCAAGCGTAAGCTGGATATCACAGAGGAGCTTTTGAGTAAGCTGGGATTGAACTTTTCGCAAGTGATCTATATGGGTGATGATTGGAACGATATACCTGTGATGCAGCTTGCTGCACTTTCGTGTTGTCCTGCAGACGCCATGCCGGAGATCAGAAATATTACCGATTACATAGCTACCCGCAATGGTGGCCAGGGTGCTGCACGAGAGTGTATCGACTATGTTCTGAAGAATATAGGGATCTATGAAAAGACAGTTCTGCAGTATTTGCAAGATATCACTTAGGCTTTTTACAGTACTGCTGATCTTGGCATCATTCGGGTGCAAACGCCTGGACTTGAATGTCAAAACTCCGGTGCTGGATAGATCCTTACCGGATGAAACCAGCTATAAAGTCCGGATTGTAGAATATGTGGGCCCCGGGAAGTCTTATATCCTAGAAGCTAAGAAGATAGAGCGGTTTTATGACCGCAAGATACTGAATGCCTGGGACGTACGAATCACCACTTTTGACAAGTTTAACAAATTGCAGAGCACCATATTTGCCGATACCACGATCGTGGACGATGCGCGAAACCTCATTTATGCCAATGGAAACGTCCGAATCAATTCGACAAATGGCAATATCAAAGCCAGACGGATCGTGTGGAATCGGAATGTCGATCAAATCGTAGCTCCCGACAAAGTAGTATTGACCAGAGGGGAGACGACCCTGAGGGGCACAAATTTGAGAACAGATTCCAAAGTATCTTATGCCGAAATGGATGTAGTCTCAGCCGAGGGAAGGGTTAGTGATGAAGACATCAATTGGTAGCCTGATCCTGATCTTGCTGTTGCTTCCCTTGTGGGCAGCACCAAAAGCGAAGCCGGCGGAAAAGTTTCGTCTGATCCATTCGGATAAACTGTTTTTATCCAAGGTGGGTGAGGAACAAATCCTAGAGCTTTTGGGAAACGTGCATTTTTATTATGGAAAGACCGAATTTAAAAGCAACCGGGCGATGATTTTTGAGCAACAAAAGATTGCACGCCTCAATGGTAACGTGAAAGTATCAAACGACACGCTATCCATGAGTGCGGACAGTGTGGCATATTACCGCATCCCGGAGGTCATGAACCTGGGCGGGAAAGTACTCATCACCGAAAAAAAGCCATCCGGAAGCCTGAGATGGTTCAAAGCCAACAATGCTGCATTCAACAAAAAAGAAGACAAATTGACTGCCTGGGGCGACGTGCAGTCCTATGACCGCGAAGAAAACGCCACTCTGAAATGCGGATATGGTTTTTGGGATCGTAAAAGTGGTTACGCCTACCTGATCGAGAAGCCAAAACTGTGGACAGGGAAGCAAGACACTCTCTATGTAGAAGCAGACAAAATGGAGTTTTTTGACAAAGAGCGAAAACTGATAGCTACCTTCAACGTGAAGACAAAGAGTAAGGACTATCAGACGAATAGTGACTTTTTGATCTACTTCCTGAAGGAAGACAAAGCCGTATTTTCCGGTGAACCCAGCTTTATATCGGAGTATGCCACTGCACGTGCCAGAGAGTTTTATCTGTTTTTCAAAGATCGCAAGCTGGAACGCGCAGAATTGCGAGATTCATGTGTAGTGATGTTTGCAGAAGAACGAAATGCTCCTCAGACCAACCGGGTCTCTGCCGGCTTTATAGAAATCCTCTTTCGTGATGAAAACATCAGCCGCTTCCGTGCTGAAGACAAGGTCTCCTATTACTATCTGCAGGAGAAAACCGAGAAAAAGGACTATTTTATGAACTCTGCAACCGGAGAGTATCTGGAGGCTAACTTTAATAAAGACAACAAGCTTGATTTTATGAATATGAAGAAGAGCATCCGGGGGACGTACAAGTTTCATAACAACTCTTGACAAATAAACATGAGGTGATATTATATAACCTATGGATTTACATAAGATTCGAGCGGAAAATCTCGTGAAGATATATGGCAAGCGTAGAGTGGTTAACGACCTCAGTATGGATATCACTCAGGGTGAAGTTGTAGGTATTTTGGGTCCCAATGGAGCCGGAAAAACCACTACCTTTTATATGATCATTGGCTTGGCAAAGCCCAACGATGGGAAAATCTGGTACAACGATAAAGATATCAGCCACATGCCGATGTACAAACGAGCCAGGCAGGGTATGGGCTATCTGGCACAAGCACCCTCTATCTTTTCCAAACTAACCGTGGAACAAAACGTTCTGGCTATCCTGCAAACTCTCAAGATCAGCAAATCAGAACAAAAACGGAGACTGGAAGAGAGCCTGGAAGAGCTCAACCTGACCAAAGTTGCCACCCAGAAGGCATATACACTATCCGGAGGTGAGCGTCGAAAACTGGAGATAACCCGGTCTTTGGCTACCAATCCGAATTTCATTTTTATGGACGAACCCTTTGCCGGAGTCGATCCCATTGCCGTGGCAGATATTCAGGATATCATTGGCAGGCTGAGAGATAAAAACATCGGGATCATGATAACCGATCATAACGTAATTGAGACTTTGAAAATCGTCAATCGCGCTTATATTATATACGAGGGAAAGATTATTGTTTCGGGTTCCTCATGGGAGTTGATTAATGATGAAAAAGCAAAACAGTTATACCTCGGTGATAGGTTTTTAACAAATCCGACTTTTGTACAGTGATATGAGCTCATTAAATCAATCTTTACACCAAAGACAAAAACAGGAATTGGCACTCAAGCCCAAGATGTTGCAGTCCCTGAAAATGTTGGCTCTGCCTATTTTGGAATTAGAATCCTTTATCAAGCAGGAGCTGATAAACAACCCTTTGCTGGAATTACGAGACGAAAAGGACGAAGAAGACCTTGATGATCGTTCTTTTGAATCGGACCCTCCGGAGAGCAATGTACCCATAGAGGAGACTGAACCCAGTCCTGAACACTCCGAGACCATGAATGAAGCGAAGGAGCTGACAGAAATCCTGGACCAATGGAACGACTATCATCAAAGTTCCGATGGCTGGCAAGGTGAATCCGAGACCGAACATACGGAGACTATGGTACGCTATGAAGAGGATAGCCGCGACAAATTTATGGAACAGTTATATCCCTATAGCCTCAGTGAAGAAGAATTTGACTTTGCTGTGGATCTTTTGGATAACTGCGATATCTATGGCTTCCTTCCCCCCGATTTTGATATTGCCATACTGGCAAGTACCTATGATATTGAGCCGCAGCGCAGCGAAGAAATACACCAGATTATGCTCAATTTTGTACCCAAAGGGATCAGTTCTCGCAACATCGCAGAGTGCCTAATTGCTCAATTGACAGACGAGCAAAAGGACAATTGCGTCTTGATAGGCATCATTGAAGAGGAGTTTTCAAATCTGATTCATCGCAGATATCAAAAGATTGCCTCCCATTTTGGAGTATCCGAAGACACGGTCTTTGCCATGCGTGATCAAATCTCAAAGCTGGATCCCAAGCCCGGATTGAGGATATTGACCACCAATGCAAGCTATGTCTATCCGGATATCACACTCAAGATGGTCGATGGGGAGTATGTCGTGATTATCAACGATCAAATCACTCCCAATATTATTATCAGCCCCCGTTATCGCAAGATGTTGTCCCGGGGATTTTTTGATAAAGACACCATGCACTATGTCCGGGAAAAGATCAATTCTGCCAAGTTCCTGATCAAATCTATCTATATGCGGATGCGGACTTTGGAACGGGTGTCACTCTCTATCATCAAGTATCAGCATGATTTCTTTTACAATGGATCAGGATTAATGCTACCGCTCACATATTCGGTGATCGCTCAGGACTTGGGCGTCAGTGAATCAACAATCTCACGTGTAGTGAAACACAAGTATGCCGAAACACCTTACGGCATTTGTGCGCTCAAGGATTTCTTTACATCTACGGCGGGGATGGACGATAACTATGAGTCTATATCCCGGCAAAAAGTAAAATCCAATATCATCCGCATGATCGATCAGGAACAAAAGGACAATCCCCTGAGCGATCAGGAATTGGTAGAAAAAATGAAAGAAGACGGGCTGAATATCTCCCGTCGGATAATCGCAAAATATCGTGATGAACTGGGTATCTTGAATAGCCGGCTCAGAAAAATTAAATCGTAACGGAGGTTTGGATTGGAACATACTCAGGTGGCAGTTATCGGTGGTGGGCCCGGAGGATACGAGTCGGCAATTCGCTTGAATCAGTATGGAATCGAAACTACAGTTTTTGAAAAAGAACGGATCGGTGGCATTTGCTTGAACTGGGGATGTATCCCCACCAAGACACTGGTAAAATCATCCGAGATCGTGCGGGAAGTCCAAGAAGCCGAAAGCTTTGGGCTGAACCCTCAGACGAACATATTTGATTACCGGAACATTTTTGAACGCAAAAACAAAATCGTGGAGCAATTGGTCAGCGGTATCGAATTCCTGTTTCGTAAACGGAAAATCCCGATAATCAAAGATGCTGTCGTATCAGTTACTCGAAGCGATGATAAATATGTCCTGACCGCCAGTAGTGGAGCTCAATACAGTGCAGAGTTTGTTATTGTCGCCACCGGCTCAGATTCCAAAGAACTACCCGGAATCAAGATTGACGAACAGCGGATATTGTCGTCCACAGGGATGCTCCGGATGTCGGAACTGCCGCGCAGTTTGGCTGTCATCGGTGGAGGAGTCATTGGCTGCGAATTTGCATCCATCTTTGCCACCTTCGGCGTCGAAGTACACATCATAGAATTCCTGCCCCGCCTGGTTTCTACCGAAGACGAAGAAATCTCAAAACGCCTCGCCATGGCTTTGAAAAAGAAAGGCATCAAGGTGGTTCTCAATACAGCAGTGCAAGCTGCAACCGAGACCGAAACAGGGGTAGCTCTTCAGCTTTCAAACGACACCACCCTAGAGGTGGAGAGAGTCCTCATGAGTGTAGGAAGAGTCCCTGTGAACAATATCGATTGGCAAGGGCTGGATTTGGCTACCGAACGCGGAGCTATTTGCATTGACGACATGATGCAAACGAACCTTCCAAACGTCTATGCGATTGGAGATGTGACGGCTAAAATGATGCTGGCGCACACCGCCAGTAAACAGGGTTTGTTCGCTGTCGAACACATCAAGTCACGGGTGATGCAGAGCGCATACCACCCTCATAAATTTGTATATGTAAACATCCCAAGGTGTACTTTCACGGATCCGGAAATCGGTTCAGTGGGATACACCGAAGAACAAGCTAAAGCAGAATTCGGCGAGATCTTAATAGGGAAATTCCCTTTTGCCGCCAATGGAAAAGCAATGGCTATGAGCAACACTTTCGGTTTTGTCAAAACAATTGCCCGAGCAGACAATCAGCAACTGGTAGGGATGCATATCATCGGTCCTCAAGCTGCAGAATTGATTGCACAGGGCGGGATTATGATCTCAATGGGAGTCACTGCCGAAGATGTAGAATCCATAGTATTTGCTCATCCCACGCTATCCGAGGCGATTATGGAATCCGTCGAAGATATTCGCTTGTTGTCCATCCACAAAATATAAGACAGGAGGTCTTGAAAAATGCAGATAACGATTACTGCACGTCATTTCGAACTCACAAAAGCTATTCGTGACCATGTGGAAAACTCTTGTTTAAAGGTAAAGAAGTACTTTGATCACATCATTACCGTTCATGTAACACTGGCGCTGGAAAATAGCAGAAACATATGTGAGATATCGCTTCATGCCTCGAAATTTAGCCTTCAAAGTGAAGCTGAAGAGATGGATATGTATCAATCCATCGACAATGCTTTAGACAAGATGGAAGTACAAATCAAAAAACTCAAAGACAAGGTGACAGATCACCAAAAGAAAGCCCTGAAAGACCAGTTTGATGATTTTTCCCGAGCCTCACTAATTCACATTAATGGGACCAATAAATCCAGAAAGACACTGAAGACCAAACGAGTCGTCCCTGAAACCCTTTCCGTTCAGGAAGCCCTGGACAAAGTGGACTTTATCAAAGATGAATACCTGATCTTCAAAAATGTCGAAACTGATCGGATCAATGTATTGGTACGCAAAGACGACGAGCACTTCAAACTGTTTGAACCTTAAACAATGAGTATAGAGCCTCTATTTGCGGTTTCGCGGGTAGAGGCTCTCTTTTTATAACAGCTACCAGAACTCCAAACAACAGATAACAGGATAAATATGAAAGAAATCACAGTACGCGAGTTCTTTGATGCCAAGAAAAAAGACCTGGCACTATCCTTGGTCACAGAACCTGAAACCTTGGTAAAAAAGATTACAGCACCACATGTCAACCGTCCCGGCTTGGCACTGTCCGGCTATTTGGAAGTGTTTTCATCGGATCGCATCCAAGTCTTTGGCGAGACCGAAGTCCGCTATCTTCAGACCTTGAGCGAGGATTCCCTGATTGAAAGAATGCGAGATATATTCAAAACCAATATCCCGTGCATCATCATCTCCAAGGGGCTAACCCTTCCGCCCATGGTGGAGTATCTGGCAAATGACCTAAATGTTGCTTTGCTCTCCAGCCGGCTTTCTACCATCAATTTAATCCAACATCTAACCAAGTATTTACAAGATATATTTGCACTCGAAAAGACGATCCATGCTACTTTGGTCAATGTCTTTGGCTTGGGTATTCTTCTAACTGGAAAGAGCGGAATCGGGAAAAGTGAATGCGCCCTGGATTTGGTGCACCGTGGTCACAGCTTAGTCGGTGATGATCTCATTACTTTGCGTTACATAGACGACCTCTTGATGGGAAAATCCGGACGTGAGTTTGGACATTTTATGGAAATACGTGGCGTAGGATTTATCAATGTGGAACGCATGTTTGGCATTGAAAGAGTGCGCCGTCAAGAACATATAGACGTCCAGATTGAGCTCATGCCCTGGCAAGAAAACATGGATTATGAAAGGATCGGCCTGGTCAATAACTATGCAGAACACTTAGGCGTCAAAATCCCCATCATCTATTTGCCGGTGTCTCCCGGTAAGACAGTTTCCGTGATCGTCGAAGTAGCTGCTATGAATATGATCCTCAAGGGCGTAGGTTATGATGCTTCGGAAGATTTCAATCGTAAAGTCCAGGATGAAATACGCAAGAAAACCATCATGAAAAACTTTGAAATCAAGCCTGTGAAAGATGAAAAGCCAAGTTATTAAAGTAGCGAACAAACTGGGCTTGCATGCGCGTCCGTCTGCCTTGATAGTACGAGCAGCCACCAAATACCGTTCGGAGTTTTTCCTGGTCAAAGATGGCATGAAGGTAAATGGTAAAAGTATCATGGGCGTCATGATGCTTGCCGCAGAAGGCGGTTCAGAGATCGAACTGCTTGCAGATGGAGTCGATGAAGACTATTTGATCAGTGAAATCAGTGAACTGATTGCCTCCAAATTTGGAGAGGAATGATGCAGATTATGCACGGTGTGGCAGTCAACAGCGGTTTACATATTGGTACTGCCAAGATCATCAACCCCAAAAGCTATAATATCACGCACAAATACATCTCAGAAGGCCAAATCTCGGAAGAAGAAACCCGCTTTGAACTGGCACTGCATCATATAGAACAGGATATCCTGAACTATTTGAACAGTAGTGATATCAACGAATCCGATAAAGACATTTTCCGTACTCATATGCTGATTTTGCAGGATCCTGACATCAACATCCGTGTTATTAATGGGATCAGGGACAAATTGTATTCTGCTGCTCAAGCCGTTTATTCTACCTATGAGGAAATCGCAAAGCAGTTTCAAGACCTGGAAAATGAGTTCTTTGCCCTGAGGGTAACGGATTACAAAGACATTGGAAACCGATTGATTGCGCAGCTTTTGGATGAAGTAACAGCAGATGTGATCGAAAGTGACGCCGATATTGTTTACCTGATGCGGGAAATCACCCCGAGTATGGTGACCAGACTCGGCAAAAACGGGATCAAAGCATATTGCGCCGAAAAGGGAAGCCTCAATTCCCATTGTTCAATCCTGACCAGAGCCCTCAATATCGTAGCTATCGTGTCACTGCCAAGCGTAATGACTACGGTGCGGGACGGCGATTTATTGGTGATCGACGGTTTTGATGGCATTCTAACCATCAATCCTGACAGCAGAACTTTGGATTACTATCACCAGTTGCAAAACAAGTATATCTCTAAACAAGCCGAATTATCCTTGCAACGAGACCTGAACTCAGAGACTATTTCCGGCCGGAAGATAGATGTCCGCGCCAATATCGAATTACCTGAGGAATTAGATGCTATAGTGGAACTTGGCTGTGATGGAATTGGCCTTTTTAGAACAGAATTTTTATATCTCAATCGGGATAAACTCCCCTCCGAAGAAGAGCAAACCGAGATCTATCGTGATTTGCTCTCCAAAATGGCTCCGCAACCGGTCACCATTCGCACTTTTGATCTGGGTGGAGACAAGCTCTCGCACCTGCTCAATGTGGGAAAGGAAGACAATCCCAATCTGGGTAATCGGGGCATCAGATTTTCTCTGGCACATCCGGAATTGTTCCGCACCCAGATCCGGGCAATCCTAAAGGCTTCTGTAGCAGGAAGCGCTAAAATCATGTTTCCTATGGTCATCGATGCTGCGGATTTTATAGCAGCTAAAAGTATTGTGTTTGAATGTATGCAACAGTTTGAAATGGACGAAGTTGCCTATGATCATGAGATCCCACTGGGAGTAATGATCGAGATTCCGTCCGCTGCGTTGTGCTCTGCCGATCTGGCGGAAGTGGCAGATTTCTTTAGCATTGGCACCAACGATTTGGTGCAATACACATTAGCTGTCGATCGTAACAACGATGCAGTATCAAAGTACTATGTGCAGCATCATCCTGCAGTCTTGTCGTTAATCAGGCAGACACTTAGTAATGCCAAAGCCGAAAACATCCCAGTTTCTATCTGTGGAGAGATGGCATCGATGCCGGAGTATATCCCGCTGTTTTGCGGAATGGGGATGCGTGAATTGAGCGTGAATCCCAACCGGTATTTTCAGGTCAAAGCCATTATCCGGAAATGTGATGAGAAATTGGATGAGATGGTGCAAAACTTTGATTTTAGCAGTTCTCTCAAAGCAGTTGAGAAACTGATTTTCCAGGACATGAAAGCATACTACGATTTTTAAAGAAGCGAGGACATCATGTTAGTATTTGATTATCAGAATTTATTGAATTCTCCCCAGATCCCCTGCGGTATCAAAACATCAAAAGTGGACGACTACTATTATGCATGTCTGCAAGCTCATGAAGAGATTATGGCAGACAGAAAGAGTAATATCCTGGGCTTTTACGATTTGCCGGAATCGGACATCAGCCATATCGAGAGCTTTATCCGGAACCTTGACCCCAAGTTTGATACAATGGTAGTATTGGGGATTGGTGGCTCGGCACTGGGGAACAAGGCACTTTATTCCGCGCTCAAGACAGAGCGGGAACTAAGTCGTAAACTGTTTGTCTATGATAATGTAGATCCTATTTTCTTGCACGAAATACTCGCGCAGATCAATCTCGATACCACTATCTTCAATGTGATTACCAAATCCGGCACCACGGCAGAGACCATGGCGGGTTATATGATCCTGACCTCGATCTTGAAAGAGAAATATCCCACGGACTATGCCAAACGTATCGTGATCACCACGGATCGGGAGAAAGGCTTTTTACGTAAAGTGATTAGCGCGGAAGGTTATCAATCCTTCATCGTACCGGATAACGTGGGTGGCAGATTCTCTGTGCTCACAGACGTAGGACTCGTCTCCTCCGCCTTTGTCGGCATTGATATTGCCGCTTTACTGAGAGGGGCAGGGAACATGAAGACAAGATGTGAAACCCTAGATAAATGGAATAATCCAGCATATTTGAACGGTCTCTTGCACTATTTGTATAGTCGGGATTCCAAAAACATCTCCGTGATGATGCCATATACCAACGCTCTTTACGATTTTGCCGATTGGTATCGCCAGCTCTGGGCGGAAAGCCTGGGTAAACGTTTTGATCGCAAGGGCAAAGAAGTTTTCGTGGGACAGACTCCGGTCAAAGCTCTGGGGACTACAGATCAGCATTCTCAGATCCAGCTCTATGCAGAAGGTCCCAATGACAAAGTACTCACCTTTTTGACGGTGGAAAAGTTTAAGCATGATTACATCATCCCGGATCTGCACCCCGATCGGGAAGAAGTGAACTATCTGGGCGGGAAAAAGCTTAGCGTCCTGCTCAATACAGAGCGCACAGCCACCGAAATAGCCCTTACAAAGGCCGGTCGCCCCAATGCCAACATAATCCTTCCCTCTCTGGATGAAGAGAGCATAGGGGAGTTTATAATGCTCTATGAAATTCAGACAGTCTTTACCGGCAAACTGTTTCACATCGATCCCCTGGATCAGCCCGGAGTAGAAGCAGGCAAGATTGCGACCTATGCTATGATGGGGAAACCCGGTTTTGAACGGGAGCTTTCCGAGATCACAGCCTACCTCTCCCAAAGAAATGTATTGACAAAAAATCCAGATTAGGATTGAAGGTTAAAACTCTTACGGAGGATTAGTCCTAATTGGTAAGGCAGCGGTCTTGAAAACCGCCGGGTTCTGCCCATGGGGGTTCGAATCCCTCATCCTCCGCCAGATAGAAATATTAGACAGGGGAAACCCTGTTTACATAGTGTGAATCCCATAAATGGAGAGGTGGCCGAGCCGGTTGAAGGCGCACGCCTGCTAAGCGTGTGTAGGTCAAAAGTCTACCGAGGGTTCGAATCCCTCCCT
>PHBQ01000120.1 GCA_002841975.1 Candidatus Cloacimonetes bacterium HGW-Cloacimonetes-1 | reverse complement strand
TACCACCATGCCATACTCCGCATTGGGAAACAAACTGGAAGTCGATGCCGGCTTGCTGATCCCGCTTGGCAATGTGTGGCTACTGCCCCGAGCTCTATATCGGGAAAACTTGCTGGATGCCACTCCGTCGCTGGAACCCGGTATTGATGGCGTAGACCTGTTCCCCGGCCTTTCTCCCCGCAATAGAGATAGAGATCCTTTTGCCGTATTGGATAACCGTCAGGCTTTGGCAGGGGAATTCTTTATCACTTACGATCCTACACCTGCCAGTTTCTTTTATGCATGGGACAGCGATAGGAAAGAGGATGCGGGTTTTGCCTGCAGTATCGGTGGTAACTTTACCCGCTATGAAACAGATACCGATGCCAGTTTATTCTTTTATCAGGCGGGGAATACCAATGCTCCGTTTGGTAGCGGGATGCCCGCAGAGGATGTATGGTTGGCAAAAGGACGCTTTGTCTTCAATCCTAACCTCGACCTCAAGATTATTGCCAATGTCGAAGTCGGCAAACAGCAAGCCTCGGGAAATCCGGATGGCGATTCACCGCAGTTTGTCTCGGTGGCTACCGACTTCATCATGCACAAAAAACACTATATCTCAGCGTATGCAAAGAAAGATGCATGGGGTCCTCTGGACTGGTATCGCCAGTTCAATATTACCTTCCCATATCAGTTTATGCTGGATTACTCTGTATTGATAGATAATTTCTTATCCAAGACGAATTCCAGTCGTTTGGGCTTCCGCTCCTTACTGCGAACCCTGGATGAAAACTCACCCACCAATGAAGGTGTTTCCGCATTGAACGACTATGAATTTCAATCCGGATTCTATTTCAGTTACGAATTTTAAGAGGAGAAATCATGAAGAACAGACAGCTATTCGTTATCCTGATCCTGTTGCTAGTTCTGATTTCCGGTTGCGATAGGAAAACAGGTGATGTCCTCACTGACGTCACTCTTCCTACGGATTACATCCTGAATCTCTATAGTGCCAGTGAAGGAATCTATCCGGATACCAGTATCATGGACAATCCGCTGAATCCTTTTGCACATGCCAATGTAAATATGCAAAATATCTGGGATCTCACCGATGAATGCCCCTCTCCCAAATCCAGATTTTACCTGTGGGGAACGCTATTGGCAAATTCTCCCACCGGAGAACATCAGTATTTCACGGCGCGATCCCTGCACGAACTTTATACCATGGGTGGTAGTGAAAACGCCAAAGAACAAGCCAAAAAAGCATATAGAGCTACTCTGGACCATTTCTTTGATTCTGTCACCTGGTGGCAAGCGGAATGGATAGTGGATGAGACACATTATGCAGTGTTACTGAGGAACCTGGTGGCACAAAATCTCTACGATCCCACGGGCATGAATCTCTTACCGCTCTATTCGGATCCGGTCCTTGCCTTGGCAGATTTGAGTGAATGGGGATACGTCTACGACACTCAGACCAAGACCTTAGCAAGACGGAACTAAAGAGTTAGTCACTGCCCGCATTTTAACCGATTTAGACTTAGGACTTCCCTCGTTGAAGCGATTTGACGAGGGATTTTTTATATGCTATGGGCTTATGCCACTTGACACAAAGGGTAGCCCGGGGAAAGTGGTAACGTGACTTGATGGTGCTTATAAAAGGGAATCCCGATCAAAGCGGGAGCGGTATCCGCCACTGTATGCAGCATTTATGGCTGGATTTGTCACTGCGCCATCGCGAGCCAGGAAACCTGCCACAAAGTTTAGCCCGATTCTACGGATGTATGGAATATCGGACTATCCAAGTATCGTTCATCTCAAGTCACAAGTAAACATGAGGTGAACAACATGCTAAAATTCTTGCAACGCTCGGCTTTGGTGCTGGCATTATTGCTGGCAACCAGTCTCTTTTCAGCAGATATCTATGTCGTCAATTCGGAATCCCGCACGCTCTCGCACATTGATAGTACCACAGGCATTGTCAATAATGTCTTTTGTCAATTGGGCTTGACCCCAAACCGCTTTTGCCTCGATGCAGATTACATCTATGTAGCCCTTTCCGGGGATAATGCCATCCAAATGATCTCGCGGCAGACGGGGCAGAGCATCCGCTATATCACGATTGCTCCCTCCTCCAATCCTTGGGATGTGGTGAAAGTGGACGGTTATTTATACGTTACGGGATTATTTACGGACAAGGTGTACAAAATCAGTCTTCAGAGCTATAGCGTGGTAGCTCAGATCAGTGTGGGAACCGCTCCCGAGGCCTTGGTGGCAACCGGCGGCAACCTCTATGTGACCAATACCGGAGGTTACCAAAATGGCTATGCCAATAGTTCCGTCTCCGTGATCGATCTGCAGAGCTTCAGCGTGACTGCGACCATTCCGGTCTGGTACAATCCCCAGTACGTCATCGCCAGTGGTGATTATCTCCACGTCTCGTGTACCGGCAATTGGTTCAATCTGGCAGGGAAAGTTTCCATCATCAATACCCTTACCAATACGGTGGACCACACTCTGGATATCGGTGGAAACCTGGGTGGGCTGTGGAAGAGTTTGGAGGGAATAGTCTATCTGGGGGACGGCATGAATAGCGGGGTTTATGCTTATGATGCCCAAAGCTATAGTCTGCTGCATACCGCTGCCAATCCGCTCACTCCGGGTGGTATGGCGGTGAGTGGAAGCGATAGTTTTATCGCGGTGTTGAATGCGCTATGGGGTCAAAACGGAACCGTGAGCCTGCGCAATCCCGATTTTAGTTTGCAGCACACATATATAGTAGCACTGGCACCCACGGATATTCAGATCTATCAGACACCCACTGCAAATGAAGATCTGGTGGCATCCGCAGTCCGTGTAATGGCCTATCCCAATCCCGTGCAAGCTGGTGCAGAAGTGCATTTTTCCAGTGCGGGAAAAGCTCCGCAGACGGTGAGAATCTACAACCTGCGGGGGCAGCAGATTGATGGTTTTGAACTGACTCCTGCCAAATCATCTTGGCAAGCTGTAGATCGGCAGGGACTGGCACTATCTGCCGGAGTATATTTGTATCGTGTTACCGGGAAAAACAGTAGCAGTAGCGGGAAGTTTGTGATTCGATAGACATTTATATATTGTTGAAGTCCATGCGGCTAAGGGAGTGCTCATAAATGGGCATCGATCAGCCACATGGACTTCGGAACTATCAAATCCTGAAAAGAAAAATCTACTAAATGCGATGGGTCAAAACCACTCTCCAGATGCGATCGTGGAACTTCATAGTTGCCCAGGTTGCGCTCTTTTTCACTGGTTTTTGGGTGCCACTGGCGTAAAAGCTGTACTCTCCGCTTCCGCTGGGATTAGCACTGATTTTCTTGCCCAGTTGACGCAGTGATTCAAAGTCCTTGTACATGGGGTCGGTGAATAGGTTTTTGCCTACTTCATCCGCATCGTCGCAGATAATCATGCCATCGGGTTGCATCGTCCATACTTCATCACCCACAGGGTTATCTTTGATCACATCCTGGAGCAGTATATCCGGACGCAACACCAGATTGATGGAGCCCAGGAATTGCTTATTCGAATTATAAAGCGGACGCGCCAGAACTACTCCCAGATATCCTTCCACTGCCATAAATCCACTGCTCAGAATAGGCTTGGGTTCTTTCAGCATCAGGATTACGTGCGCCTGGTCGTTAATATCTGCACCTTCTGCGCTTTTATACATTTCAGGTGCCACCAGCTTCAGGATACCTTTGTTGTCCACAAAGCAGGCTTCAACGTTGGGATGCTCGGTCAGGATGGCGTTTAACAGCTTATAAATATCTGCATCAGTCTCCAGCTTGCTTTGGTGTGCAGAAATCTGTTTCACGACGGTATTATCTATCATGGTCAGGCTTTTCTGCAATTCAGTAGCGTAGTGTTCGACTTTGGGGTGAGTTTTATGCTCAGTTTGTTGAGCGCATAAAGTACTCGTGAAGAAAAAACATGTAACAAAAACGACGAGAACGACTGCAATGAGTGTTTTCATAATAGTCTCCTTACTGATTCTTATTCAATTCTCATTATTAAAGCATTTTATAAACAGTCAAGTTTTTTATTTGCAGATTCCTGCACTATGATATTTGCAATGATTCTATCTTATTATCCAGACCTTGTGCGGGTTGGAGAATCTACCACCCCAGTCCAGACATAGTTCATTATTTCTCTCCACCACATAGTGCATTATTCCCATTTGCTCTGGTGAGTACGATTTGAAGTTTGGGCTGATGGTTTATAGCAATGAGCGTAAAAGATCAGGCATTTCGCATTTTCTCTTGACACAATGAGCTATGCAGCACCGTTTAGACTCAGGTCTATGTGCCTGAATGCAATAGTCTTATACAATGTTTGATACAGCCTCTTGCAATGCTTTGGGATCTTCAGGGATTTCGTGACCGAATGCAGCAGATAAAAACAGTTACAGGAGATAACAATGAACTATTTTTTGACAGACGACCAGCTCGAAATGCAGGAAATTGCAAAACGCATAGCTGAAGAGAAAATGCGTCCCCTCAGTGAAAAATACGACGAGGAAGGGATTTTCCCTTGGGATATCGTCGAGATAATGGCACAGAGTGATCTATTTGGCGTATTGATCCCCGAAGAATACGGCGGAATCAGCGGCAAGGTCGTCGATCTGGCGATCGTGACGGAAGAGCTTTGCACTGTCGATGCCGGAATGGCACTGGCTTTTGGAGCTACAGGCTTGGGTATGTATCCCATTCTTTTGGGTGGTTCCGAAGCACAGAAACAAAAATACCTCCCTCAGATAGCTTCAGGTTCGAGGCTTGCAGCTTTTGCTTTGACCGAAGCAAACGCCGGTTCGGATGCCAGCGCCATCGAGACCACAGCCCGCCGCGAAGGCGATACTTATGTCCTCAATGGTACCAAACAGTGGATCACCAATGGCGGCGAAGCTGAGATTTATACCGTCTTTGCAATGACAGACAAGAACAAAGGTGCCCGTGGTGCCTCTTGCTTTATCGTAGAAAAGGGTACACCGGGATTTAGCTTTGGTAAAAAGGAAAACAAGATGGGTATCCGTTCCTCGGCTACTCGTGAGCTTATTTTTGAAGACTGCGTGATTCCTGCCGAGAACATTATCGGCCGTGAAGGCACAGGCTTTATCACAGCCATGAAGGTTTTTGACAAATCCCGCCCCATGGTGGGTGCACAGGCTGTGGGTATTGCCCGCGGTGCCTTTGAAACTGCAGCACGTTATTCACAACAACGTCAGCAATTTGGCAAACCGATTTCTGCGTTCCAAATCATCCAGTTTATGCTGGCCGATATGGCGACCACGATCGAGGCTGCTCGTGCCCTAGTGATGCAAACTGCCCGCATGGTGGATTCCGGTGCCAAGAACTATGCCAAAGAAAGCGCCATGTGCAAATACTATGCATCAGATGTTGCCATGAAAGTTACTACCGATGCTGTCCAAATCCTGGGTGGCTATGGCTATATGAAAGAATACCCGGTGGAGAAAATGATGCGCGATGCCAAAGTATTGCAGATTTATGAAGGAACCAATCAGATCCAACGCTCTATCGTTGCCGCCAATATCCTGAAGGAATTCTAAGGATGGATTGGGTAAAAGAAATACCCTTTGCCGTGACGGTTTGCGATACAGACGGGATCATCACATCGATGAACGACAAAGCTTGCGAGACTTTTAGCGAATTTGGTGGTGAAACTTTGCTCGGCACCAGTCTGTACGATTGTCATTCACCCCGATCCTCTCAGATGATCAAAGACATGATGGCGAGCGGTAGCAACAACGCCTATACCATCGAAAAGAAAGGCGTGAAAAAGATGATCATTCAACAGCCTTGGTTCAAAGATGGTGAAGTAGCCGGAATAGTAGAGATCTCGATCGTATTGCCGACCGAAATGTCGCACTATGTCCGCTCCTAACTTATTGATACATGTATGTTGTGCCCCCTGTTTGGTGGCACCATACTACGATTTGAAGGTTCAGGGGATGGATGTCACGGGATTTTGGTTTAATCCCAACATCCATCCTTTGACCGAATATCGCCTGCGCTTGCAGACACTGCAGGATTTTGCCGGGCGTGAACAGTTATCCATGATCTATCGTGACGAATACAATTTGGACGACTTTCTACGAATGGCTGCGTTTCACGAAACTGAACGCTGTGAAGGATGTTATCGTTTGCGGCTGAAGGCTACTGTCCAGCAGGCACAAGCCGGTGGATTTGATTGCTGGACCTCGACCCTCTTCTACAGCCGATACCAAAATCATGACCTGATGCGGGTTGTTGCCGAGGAACTGGCAACTGAATACGGAGTTCCCTTTTATTATCATGACTTTAGGGAGTTTTGGCAGCATGGGATAGAGCTTTCCAAAGAGCAAGAGATGTATCGCCAAAAATACTGCGGATGTATCTACAGCGAAAGAGACAGATACGAGAGGAAAAAGAAATGAGCAAGTTTCGGGAAATTGACCTGCAGAAGACCAAACGTTA
>PHBQ01000119.1 GCA_002841975.1 Candidatus Cloacimonetes bacterium HGW-Cloacimonetes-1 | reverse complement strand
CTGATAGTTCAGTGTATTTATGCTCGGTCACATATCGTGAATACAATGGCAATACAGCGGTTCCTGTAGAAATAGCAAATATTCCCAAGGGTAATTGCATCAAACGATTCCCAAATCCAAGTGCAGTTATACTACCTGTTGGCAAAAATGAAGCCATCAAGGTATCTGCAATGAGGTTTATCTCACGAATACCGATGCCTATCATTGATGGAATAAACCGCTTCCACAATGCACTGATAGCCTCTCCACTAAAACGGATCACGACCTTGAAATTATAGCCAATTCTTTTCAGGTAGGGAAGATTGATAATGGTCTGTAACAACCCACCCAGGAATACTCCCCACCCGGCCCAGATAATGAGCTGTTCGCCAGACAGTCCCCAAATCATGTGTGGTACCATTACTGTTAAAACCATTCCAATGTTGAGCATTGCAGAAGACAAACCGGTCATAAAGAAATAGTCGTGCGAGTTTAAAATTGCTATAAAGGTAGAGGATAGTCCGATAAAGAAGAGGTAGGGAAAGATGATTCGTGATAGCTTAACAGCCATCAATGTAGTGCCGGGTTCCAGCCCCGGATACAGAGCTTTTACAATGTATGGTGCAAAGACAACTCCGATAAAGGTGAGGAAGGTTAATAACAGAGTGAGGATAGACAGGACATTGAGGGCAAAGTCTAATTGGTGTGCCTTACCTTTTTTGATTCCTATTTCGTTATATATCGGAACAAAGGAGGCGGACAAAGCACCTTCGCCAAAGAGTCTGCGCAAGAGATTTGGTATATTATATGCGACGTTGAATGCATCATTCAAGTAGCTGGTGCCAAAGAAGTATGCCATCACTTGGTCTCGAATCAATCCCAAAAGGCGGCTAAAGGTGATGGCGATGGACATAATACTGATGTTGCGAGCTAAGTGCTTTTGCGACATATAGATTAGATAGCCTTCAGTTCTCTGAATAGCGAATAAAAGAGGTGAACAATTACCAGGTTAATGTTGACATGGCCATCTATCTTGCGTTTCATATCTTCGAGTAGTGTTAACAAACGATATGCTGTTTCATCGATTTCATCATTTCTAGCCGAAATATTCATCAAGAGATCCTGGTAGTCGACATTGGTTATGCCGGCAGGATCGTATTTGAGAATCACAATATCATTGATAAAAGTGCTCAAATAGTTTATCATACCCGAAACGAAACCACCAGTGAGTAGCTCACGAGATTTAGTCATAATTTGATGAAATTCCAGTTCATTCCCACTACACGCCAATTCCAGAAAAGTCTTTGCTATCAATCTCTGTTCAGATTTGTCATCGGATGCAATGCGGAAAGCTGTTTTAAAATTTCCATTTGATATCAATGATGCAGTGCGTAACATGGCATTTTCGACATCCAATTTCTTGTGCAGCATTGTTTCAATTACTTTCCGGGGGAGAGGATTGAAATACAAGGTCTGACAACGTGACAGAATCGTGGGGAGCAATGCGGGTAGCCGTTCTGTGATGAGGATGATAACTGTGTTATCAGGTGGCTCTTCCAAGGTTTTAAGAAACGCATTGGCAGTACTGGCGTTCATCTGATCTGCGCTTTCAATGATGCAAACTCTATACTTTGCCTCGTGGATTGATAGATCCAGCCGATGCTGAAGCATCATGATGCTTTCCTTACGAATCTCGGTTGCTCCACTCCATACAAAATCCATCCAGGGAGCTTTCCGTTTTACATCTATGTACCTTTCATATTCGGCTAGGGAAGTTGCATCTTTAATTTCCCCATTGGAAGACATCTTGAAGTTTGGTGTAGGAAAGATATAGAAGAAATCCGGATGCTCATAAGCCAGAAATTTGCGACAGGAAGCACATACGCCACAAGGTCGAAACTCACTGGCAGAAAGGCAATTCAACGCCAAGGCAAAATAAAGTGCAGTAGTATATTTGCCAACTCCATCTATGCCATGAAACAGATATCCCTGCGCAACTCTGTCGTTGAGGACTGCTTTGTTCAGTAACTGAACGGCATGATCCTGACCTAAGATTTGTCGAAACATCTAAACTATGGTAATCTTGCTGCGCCCTGCGTCATCGGCGATGCTGCGGTCAAATATCTTCTTGACGTAAGGACTTTCAAACTCTTCTGCTAAGACGTCATATAGATATACATCATGATATTGACCTGCCATAAAGGCATACTTTCGCAGCGTTCCAACCAGTTTGAAACCAACTTTTTTATAACAACTTACAGCTCGATGGTTATAAGCAACTACTTCCAAGGAGATATTGTTGAGATTGAGAATATTGAATCCATAATCCAGGGTCAGGGCTGTTGCTTCAGCGCCAATACCTTGGTTCCAATAAGTCTTCTCGCCAATGAATATTCCAAAGACGGCACGTCTGTGGATCTCATTTATCATATGTAATCCGCAATTACCTATTACTTTGTTTGTGTCTTTTTCGATGATAGCAAAAATCGTACTATTTATCATGAGATGCTTCAAGAGATCCCGTTCTTTGTCCAGATCATATACTCCAGCAGAAAATAAGACAAACTGTCCGATTTCCAAGTCGTTTACCCATTCCGTATATTTTTCAGCGTCCTCTATTGAAACGGGTGAAAGATAGCACTTCTCTCCAATCAGCTTTCTAAAGTATTTCATTGTTACCTCCTGTACTGTAAACAGATACAATACATTGATCTGTTCATGTATATAAAATAGTTGATTGATACTGTCAAGCACATTCTTTTCACGTGTTTTCTACATATGCAAAAGTGAAATCAAAAGAGACTTGCTTCATTGATAGTAGAGCTGGAGCCATAGAATCAGTTCACATCGATGAGCATCTATCGGAGTCAGGTGGATTTAACTCCTGGTTGAAAGTTGATCGACAAACGATGGTGATCGATACCATATCTGAACAAACTTATGCTCATAAATTTGCTATTGACAGAATATCCGTGTAAGCTCAACATAGCAGATTAAGTACTTGGAGATAATGATGAAGAAAACGGAAAGAATCAATAAGAATACTCGTTATGGATTACTCGCTTTTAATCGTAATTCCATGCGCGATAAACTCCCTCAGGATGTATATTTCTCGCTGATGAAAACAATTGAGAACAACGAACCTCTAAACCCAAAACTGGCGAATGCCATTGCTCATGGTATGAAGGAATGGGCGATAGAATTGGGCGCTACGCACTACTCACATTGGTTTCAGCCCCTTACCGGGTTCACCGCTGAAAAGCATGATTCGTTTCTTACTATAGACCTTGATGGTGAGGTTTTCGAGCGTTTCAGCGGAAATCAGCTGATCATGAGTGAACCGGATGCCTCCTCATTTCCCAGTGGCGGAATGCGATCTACTTTTGAAGCTCGTGGTTATACTGCTTGGGATCCATCCAGCCCGGCATTTATACTGTCTTCGGATACAGGAGCAACGCTCTGTGTTCCTTCACTGTTCTTTTCATACTATGGGGAAGCTCTGGATGAAAAGACGCCTTTATTACGATCCTGCGATGCACTGTCCAAGGCCGCAGTAAGGCTGTTGTGCATGCTGGGAAAAGCAGAAATCACTGGCGTAGATCCTATGGTGGGTGCTGAACAAGAGTTCTTTTTGGTGGACTATGAATTGTTTAAGCAGCGTCCGGATTTACTGTTCTGTGGACGTACTCTGGTCGGTACTCAACCGCCCAAGGGGCAGCAACTGGAGGATCATTATTTTGGATCTATTCCCCAAAAAGTTATGGAGTTTATGGAGACCCTGGAAGATCAGGCGACACTTTTGGGTATACCGATTAAAACCCGTCATAACGAAGTGGCACCCCAGCAATATGAAGTTGCCTGCTTACATGAGCATGCTAATATCGCTTGCGATCACAACCTGCTGCTGATGGAATTGATGAGACGTAGCGCTGTCGAGCATGGATTGAAACTCCTATTACATGAAAAACCTTTTGTAGGAGTGAATGGATCCGGTAAGCACAACAACTGGTCTCTTAGGGATTCGGAAGGTAACAATCTGCTGGATCCTGGTTCCGACCCCAAAGCCAATATGCAGTTTTTACTATTCTTAGTTGCTGTGGTGAAGGCAGTTCACGATCATGCAGACCTTTTAAAGTCTTCTGTTGCCTCTGCTGGGAATGATCATCGTCTGGGAGCTTGTGAAGCTCCTCCAGCCATAATATCGGTGTTTTTGGGTAAGCAACTTGATGAGATTTTATGCAAGATAGAAAGAGACGAAGTACACTATCAGAGTTCGGAAAACTTTGTGGATCTTGGCTTGAGCAGGCTTCCCCGGATATTGATCGACAACACGGATCGTAACAGGACATCACCGTTTGCCTTTACTGGAAACAAATTTGAGTTCAGAGCTGTACCTTCATCAATTCCACTGGGTTTTCCCAATAGCGTACTCAATCTGGCCGTTGCAGATTCTCTCAATCAGATCTGTGAATTAGTGGAAATTAATTTGAAAGATTCAGAAAACGAACAAGCTGCCATAATGAGTACACTAAAGCATTTTATTAGTGAATCCAAACCAATTCGTTATGAAGGTGACAATTATGTCGATACCTGGCACAAGGATGCTCGTGAGCGTAAACTGAGTGACAGCAACAACACTCCTTCCGCTCTTCTTGCTCTTTCTTCGCTTTCATCCTACACTCTGTTCGAAAAATACGGTGTGTTAACCAGAGCGGAGTTGGATGCCAGATACCGTATAAAGCTAGATCAATACATCAAGCAGTTATCCATTGAAGCAAATACACTGCTGCATATCATGAAAAGCTACATAATACCAGCATGCCTCAGATATCTGAATATAAATCAAGTGCCGGATTCCTGTTCTGAAAACGTCAAAGCTTGCTACAAGAGCGTCGATGAAGTGCTCAGTGAGTTACTCAACCATTCAGAGATACTTAGTAAAAATCTCTCACATATCGATACTAT
>PHBQ01000023.1 GCA_002841975.1 Candidatus Cloacimonetes bacterium HGW-Cloacimonetes-1 | reverse complement strand
CTGTTTCGGACACCAATGTAAATTACTCCGTTTTCATAGCGAAAGGGAGAAGATTTTTCTGCCAGCAGATTGCCTACAATTGGTTTCCAAGCAATGTACACATCCAGAAAGACTCGATATTTATCACCCGCAAGGCGATAAATTAAGTTCTTGGTAAGGAGATTGACGTTATTCATCGACATAATTACTCCTTATGAAACCAATATAGGGCTGTGGTTTTCATAGCACAAAACCCGACGTACTAACAAAAAAACAGTTGCCACTATAATCTGATAATCAAGTGGCAACTGTGTCTAATATGTTGTATATCTATTCTTGATTTGAAATTAAACCGAAGCCATTCCATGCAAGGATTACAACAGCTAACGCTATATAGTAGGTAGAACCGATACCGGTAGTAGATCTATCGATACTTGCCACAATAGCTCCGGGGATAATCGAAGCCACAATGATCAGCACATAACCTAAGGCTCTGTTTAGATTTGTAGCATTAATCTTGTTGATTAATTTGACTGCCACAAACATCAATCCCAAGAAGAGAACGCTGATCCCAAACACTGTGAATAGGAATACTGCATTTACGTCTTTTCCTGTATTCAGCAGATTTGAAGTACTGAATACGTACAAGGGAGAAATGAGAGCAAGGGCTAAAAGTACTATTCCACCGATCTTTTTGAGCATAGGATTAGTATTTCCACTTACCTCAAAATGCCTCTGCTTTTTTCGGATTGTTATAATGACGCCGAACGACACTAACACGAAAAATACAGCATAGGCCAGTACCATTATTGGTTTACCTGTCGATAATCCCATCAGAGAAAACACGGCTATGAAAACGATCATCGCCAGGACTTTCTTGATGTTAAACAATTTGTCTTGCATGGGAACCTCCCAGTTTAATCTTGTTCTTTATCTACAACTATCCGGATATTTGAACTAATATCCTTATGCAATTTAATCTGAATCGTTTGCTCACCAAGTTCTTTGATATGCTTGTCCATCACGACCATTGACTTGTGCACAACGATGCCTTTTTCCTTGAGTTCGTTCACAATGTCATTCTCGGAAACTGAACCAAACATATGTTCATTTTCATCTACTTTACGAACGAAGTTCAAATTAGTGACATTGAGTTTTTCTGCAAGCACTTTTAATTCGGCTATTTGTTTGCTCTCTTTTTCAGCAATCTGAGCTTGAATGTTACCCAGCTTCTTCATATTGTCGGGAGTAGCATAAATAGCATGTTTTCTTGGGATCAGGAAGTTTCTGGCAAAGCCACGCTTTACACTTACAACTTCACCTTTAATACCGACTTTTTCTATGTTTTCCAGCATAATGATCTTCATGCGGATATTCCTCCATTGTTTATTTTTCTAAAATCTAACCATTGGTCAGCCAGTCCTAATAGGACTATGAATAAATACGATATTATGTTTAACAGAATAATTGCTAACACTATACCGGCAAGCATACGATTGGGGACGATAGAAAAAGTCCTGTCAACTAACACAATCAAGCCTTGAAGCATTGGTAGCATACAAAGGCTGAGCAGTGCATTGACAAAAAAGATAAAGCTATTGTCCCAAAAGTAGAGCGGTAAGATTGCGAGCAAAATAATACTGAAATACTTGGGTAATGCAAATTTTCGAATACCTTGAACAATACCAACATTCTTTTCAAACAGAACGAATCCAATCATCAAAGCCAGTATCTGTTGTACCGTCCAAATAGCAGGCATCAGAAGATGCATATATTTCACGGTGTTAACACCTAAAGACTCAGTTTTGAACATCACAAAGTTCTTTTGTAAAGAAGATATTGCAGAGTCAAATGTCTTGTCCAGAACATCCCCAAATAGGATACTACGCCATAAACCATATGCAATAATTAGTAATGCCGTTCTAGTGATGGCATCATTGATATGGACATTTCTTTTGATCGAAATCAAGAAAAACATAACAGCTAATCCTACCCCATACAGCGCATCACTGGCCAACATCAAGTTATCAGTTCGATAAACGAGAATTAGCAGGATGATTGGTACGATAAAAAAGGGGCTGATACTCTTAGTCGGATTACTGATGCACTGACTTCCATTTTTCCCACAAAATGCCAGTAACAGCATTAGTGCTAAAAATGGAAAGACAATCGCCAGAGATCCGAGGACAAGAGGTAAAAAAAACATTACTCAATAACGAAAGCAATAAGTGCCATTTGACGTGCACGTTTGATTTCGGTGGTCAACTTTCTTTGGTGCTTTGCACAGGTTCCGGTGATACGAGCTGGCTCGATTTTACCGACATCAGATATGAACTGTCTGAGTAAATCAACGTTCTTATAATCAATTACAATATCTTTATTTGCGCAAAACTTACAGTATTTTTTGCGGGTAAACTTCTTTTTTCTGTCTATACTATTCATTTTCTCTCCTAGAATGGAACATCATCATTGGTTACTTGTGGGTGAGGCATTTCTTCTTCAGGAAGCGGCGGATTTGAATTCGAATCGGTTTCAGATCCGGTTTTGGGTTTCCATTCTAAGAAATGGATATGATCGGCGACGATCTCAACTACTTTGCGGTTAACATTATTGGAATCTGTATAGGTTCTGGCATCCAGGCGTCCTTCTACTAATAAAGCTCCACCTTTATGGGTTTGTGAACTTACAGATTCTGCTAACTTTGACCAAGCGACTACATCAATAAACGTAGTACTTTGCTGAAAATTTCCACTTTCATCTTTGTAACTACGATCTGAAGCAATAGTAAACCTGACAACAGGAGTACCCTTGGGAGTGTACTTTAAGTCTATATCTTGGGTAATCCTGCCACTGATGAATATTTTATTCATCCTCGGCAATTTGAGATCAGCCATCAGTCTTCCTCTTCTCATCTCTAAGAATAAACATAGAGCGTATGATGTTCTCGTTGATACTCATCAAACGTTTGATGGTTTTGATTTCTGTAGATTCGTATTTTAGATAATTTACGAAATAGAAACCGTCGTTGGTTTTGTTGATAGGGTATGCTAATATCCGCTTGCCCCAATCGTCAGTTTTGATGATTTCTCCGGCATTGTCTGTGAATAGTTTCATCAATTTTTCGTTCTCTTGCTTTGCAAGATCAACAGTGAGCTTCGGTGAGTAGATCACCATAAGTTCATAATCTTTAGTCATCCGTTTCCTCCTTTGGACTAATGATTCCGGCATCATTTTTACCGGAATAGGCTCTTTTCCACTTACTATAATCATCCAGCATGTTTTTGTAACTGCTGTGAAGATAAGTATCAATGAATTTCGTGACCAGTCGAAATGTATCATCGAAAGCAGTGATCAGATCTTCAGGTATTTCTTCTAATACATAAACCTCTGATTTGCTCGTGATATTGCGACCGATCCCAATTCTAATTCGTTTAATCTCATTTGGATCACATTTTGTAAACAGAGATTTCAGTCCGTTATGACCGCCATCTCCCCCACCGGAGCGAATTCTAAAACTCGCGGGGGCTAATTCCAAATCATCATAAATAATTAGAGTGTCTTCGATTTTCCATTTTGTCAAGGCTGCTTCCAGAGCAAGCCCGGAACAATTCATAAATGTAGTAGGCTTGATAAATGCCGTATTTGCATAAGAGAAATACTCGAAATATCTATCCTTGGAGAATTTGCACTTCTTTGAGGAAGCATAATAATCCAAGAACTTAAAACCGATGTTATGGCGAGTATTTTGATATGTGGGACCGACATTACCAAGTCCTATCACTAACTTCATGAAGGAATCTCTTACTCGGCTACAGGTTCCTCGGCTTCAGAATCCTCGGCAACGGGTTCTGATTCACCTTTGGGTGAATGAACTACTAAAATAGCATTGTCTAATGCATCTTTGTATTCCCAGGCACCTTGAGGCAGGTCTGACACATGTAGTGATGTACCGGCTTCCATCTGAGAAATCTCAACCTTGATATCTTCCGGAAGTTGATTTACCATGCATGATACTTTCACGGTTCTTTGAATAACGTCCACAGTTCCACCGAATTGGACTCCAATCGGTTCACCAATGAAATGTAAAGGAACATCAATGTCCACCTTACTGTTTCTACCTAAAACCATAAAATCGATATGGAGAATATCTCTGGTTAATGGATGAGTCTGCTTTGCCTTGAGCATAGTTTGGTGTTTGACGCCGGCAACGTTAATCTCATAAAAGGTAACTTCGCCAAAGCTCTTTTTGTAAGCAGCCGTAAATTCTGCTTTGTTAATCGACAATGAAACAGGCTCGAACTCATTACCATAAATCACGATAGGTATCATACCTGAGTTTCTCAAATTCGTTAAATCCGATTTCTTAACGGTCTTTCTAATTTCTGCATTCAGAGTAAATATCACTTATTCCTCCAGTCTCAATTACTATCTAAACAAGATACTAATAGACTCTTCTATATGTATTTTTTTTATTGCAATCGCGAGCATCTCTGCTATAGAGAGCTGCACTATTTTTTCTGATTTCTTATTCTCTGTTAGAGGTATTGTATTCGTAATGTAGAGCTTTTCAATCGGTGAATTTTCCAGGTTTTCCACTGCATTCCCTGATAATACTCCATGCGCGCATGCAGCATAAACGTGCTTTGCACCTTTCTTTTGTAGCTCCAGCGCAACTTTGATCAAGCTGCCACCTGTATCGATGATGTCATCAAACAAGATAGCATTTTTGCCCTGGACATCACCAATGATATTCATGCACTCTGTTTTATCATTATTGCCGCTACGTCTTTTATCAGCAATGGCTAAACCGCTATTCAGCCTTTTTGCCAAGGCTCTAGCTCGATTAGCTCCGCCAGAATCTGGAGAAACAACAACTACATCATCCAAGTTCATGATACTTTTAAAATATCTTGCGAATATTGGAACCGTAAAAAGATGATCAACAGGGATATTGAAAAAGCCCTGAATTTGTTCCGCATGCAAATCTACTGTGATTACACGGTTAGCGCCTGCTATTGTAATCAAATCTGCCACTAATTTCGCCGTTATAGGTACACGAGGCTGGTCTTTTTTGTCGGACCTAGCATACGCATAGTATGGTATTACACAGCTAATTCTCTGCGCAGATGCTCGCTTAAGGGCATCAATTACTATTAACAAGTCCATAAGACTGTCATTAACAGGGTAACAGGTAGGCTGGATGATAAAGACATCCGCACCACGCACATTGTCATTGATTTTAACAAAAGACTCGTCATTAGAGAATTTGAATAACTCAATATCTCCTAGAGGAATACCTGCAAATCTAGCAACTTCTTCAGCCAAAGGTATGTTGGCATTACCAGTTATTAGTTTTAACTTTGAAAACATCTCTTATACTCTTCTCTTGTTGTTGTTTTTGTGCATTCTGTCCAATAGCCCTTTGTATTGAAGAACTCTTGACTTATTCCCATTTTTTCACTATTTTTGAAAATCCCAAAGCATGTAGAACCACTGCCACTCATCATGGAAACATCTGCTCCCATAAATCTGAGATTTTCATTTATCACTCGTATATCTTCGTACTTTTGCTCTACAACTGACTCCAGTCCGTTATAGTAAATGTGCGAAGAATGCACCATTTGTTCGGTTCGTTCATTGTTATCCTTCTGCAAGTCATACAACGTATAGGCTTCCTTACTGGAAATGCCAATATTGGGATTTACCAATAAGATATTGTCTAAAACTATGTCTTCCAAAGGCTGAATAGTACTTCCATATCCAGTACCCCGGGCTGTACCACCAATGAAAAAATAAGGAATATCGGAACCATATTTTGCTCCAATGCTCATCATCTCTTCAAGATTCAAGCCAATGTCCCACAAAATGTTTAAGGCTTGGATAGTGGCAGCAGCATTACTGCTCCCTCCTCCTAAACCGGCTGCAATGGGAATCCGCTTTTCAAGGTGAATTTCTATACCATGCTTGGGACAGTATAAATCAGCTAAGTATTTAGCCACCTTATACACTAAGTTCGACTCTGATACCATTTCTGGTAAGTTAGACAACAATTTGATAGATGGCTTTTTTGTCAAAGCAAATCTGAGTGTATCGCAGAGATCGATACTGCCGAACACAGTATCGATCTCGTGATAATTGTTAGATTGTAATCCTACTACTTCAAGAAACAGGTTGATTTTTGCGAAGGAATTTATTAACATTCTTCATTTGCTTCTTGGGAACATCATCCCCGTAGTAATAGTAGTAATAGTAATAGTAATAGTAATAGTAGCTTTGTTTGCTATAGTAACGTTGGACGTAGATACTATTTACGACAATACCATCAATCTTGCTATCAATGTTCTCCATCAATTCCTTGGTTCTTTTGATGATACCCTTTTCTGTATATCCACATCTTACAACAACAAATGTCATATCAACCTTTTTGGTCAAAATCAAGGCATCTGTCACTGCAATAATTGGGGGAGTATCAAACAGTACATAGTCGTAAATTGACTTCAGTTCGACGATCATTTGATCCATACGTTTTGATGAAATTAACTCTGAAGGATTGGGGGGTACAAAACCACTGGTAATAATATCCAGATTTTGGATTCCTGTAGCTTTAGCGACTTGAGGAATTGTAAGTTCAGGGTCGATTAGATAGTCACTTGAGCCATTTTCTTTTTCGACTCCAAACTTGTTATGAACCATCGGACGTCTCATATCCATATCAATCAATACTACTTTGGCATTCATTTGGGATAATGTAATAGCAAGGTTTACTATGGTTGTTGATTTACCTTCTTTGGGACCGGAGGACGTCACCATCAAGCAGACACTACCTTCCGATTTCTTGGAGAGGATATTTGTTCTCAGTGTTCTATAAGCTTCAGCAATCGGAGATTTGGGCGCATAATGCGAAACAAGTTGCATCATCACATAATGCATTGATTTTAGCAGTTGCTCTTTATGCTCACCGTCAGATTGTTCGATCATACGGTTGAACTCTTCAAGCTTTGATTCGGACTCTGCAATCATCGGAATCGTACCAACTATAGGTAAGCGTACAAATGTCTCCATATCCTCTAATGTTCTGAGCTTTGTGTCCAAAGAGTGAACAATAAAGGCTACACCAATACCCAAACCCAGGCCGAGTATGATACCTACCATGATATTCATGGAAACACGTGGTTTAATTGGAGATACTGGTTTTTCGGCATATTCCACAATCCGGATGTTACCAACTTTTGCCTGTTCTGCTACCTTGGCATCTTCATATTTTTCCATCATGATGCCATAGATTTTTTCATCAAGCTTCATATTACGAACTAGGCGGGCAAGTTCAAGCTCTGTATTGGGAAGAGTCACTATTCTTTCGTTGTACATTTCTTTGGTTTGAGACAAACCATTTACTTTGGCACGTGTTAACTCCAGTTCCAAATTTGCCGCAACAATCCTACTCAGCAAATCACTTCTACTTTGTAAGGGGTCTGAATTGAGTGATATCTTGACAAGTTTCCTTACTTCGGTGTCTAGAGTTGCTTTAATGTTCTCAAGTTCTCTATTTAAAAGCATAATCTGGGGATGATCAAGGGGATACTCATTCTTGGAAAGAAGCTTGTTGATCAAAGATTGAGTATCAACCACTTGTTTACGTAACTCAGCTACATAGGGTGCCTTCAAGATGTTGTTTACATTAACCATCAGGGAATCTTGCTCACGCAGCTGCTTGTTGAGCAAGTCTAATGATTTTGCTTTTACAGCCTGGTCAGTTAATGCCGATTCATATTCGGCCTCAACGTCAGAGGACTTTTCGATTAATTTGGTCGTCTCTTCAGTCAATTCCACTAGCCGATTCATGTTTTTAAACTCACGTAAATCGTTTTCTGAAGTTTGGAGTCTTCTGGTTATTGCATCTAATTGAGTTTCCAAAAATTCGCGAATGTTTGTAAATTCTAACCTAGCATACTGAGTATTCTCCAGCATCACTGCTTCGGCAAGAGAATTAACCGCCACCATAGCTTCTACTTGATTTGTAGATTCGTAGCTGATGGTTAAAATATCTGTTTCACGCTTAGATTCAATTTTCACACTACTGCGAAGAGTATTAACTGGAGATCCTGAGGAATTGATCGGGAATGTATCCCAGTCTGGATTCCGCTTCATGATCTCCCAAGCCATGGTGCCAATGGTTTTACTCTTCATCAATTCAATATTGTTATTGATAGTCGTAGAAGTGACGCCTGGAGTCGCTAAAAATAGAAAATCACTTTGACTTTTCTGATTTTCTAACAGTATTTTGGAAGAGGCAGAATAAATTCGGGGAGATCTCGCTGTATAAAAAATGGTTAAAGTGATAACGAGTACAAACACTAAAACGATTAAATATCTATATTGTACTATAACGCGTATGTAGTCGGATAGCTTTATCTCATCTTGCGATACATTGGATTGATTTTGGACTTGATTTTCCACTCTTCTCCCCTTACTTTATATTTGAAACTGTAGTGTAAACACCAATTGCTATGGCTGCCTTGGAAAGGAAATCTGTTAACCGTGAAAATGCATAAAATATTGTTCCAGACATTACAATTGTGTCTCCGGGTTGAAGCTTGGGAATGATCTTTTCATCACCGGTTTCCATATAATCTTTCAAATTTATATATAGCACTCTCTCTCCTATGTTCGTAGGGCGAATAATCCTGACTTTTGAAAGCTTTGCATCTTCCCTGGGACCACCAGCCAAAGAGATCAACGTCAGTAAGTCTGTGTCATCGGGTACTACGTACAAACCGGGTTTATATACTTGACCCCATATATATACGTTTATCTTTAGTTTCTCTACTCCGCTTCTTACTCCATCAAACGAATATGCTGATATATTTGACGTTGGCACAAATGAAGAAGCATCCTGACCACACAAAGACAGAGTAATTCCAATAACAAAGAGTATAATAAGTATTCTTTTCACAGCATCCTCTTTCCAATTTTATGTAAAAATTCTTGATTTACCATTATAGTCAAGAGAAATCTCCCCTTGAACCGCTTTAATTATCTATCTGAACGAGATATTACAAATCTCACTACTAATCTGCGTCATGTATGTTCTCTGTTTAAACCACTCTAATGCTTTTAGAGAGAGAATGATAGAGCTAAACACTATCCGATTTACTGGACATGCATAGTTCTCTCATATGATTCTGAGCCTATATAGACTCCCAGTTCATTATCCATTTCCAAGGCATCTACCCTCCATCTCATTGTTTGCCCCACATAGTCTTGCCCGAGATTAACCGGAAAGCGCATCGATAACAGATCTTCTTCAAATGCTACGTCCAGATCTTGATGCCATACGTATTCATAGTTTTGATTAAATACGATCACTCTATATTTAGATGCAAAACCACTTCTATACCATTGAAATGTTACATTATTTGCTTGAACGGTGCTACCAGCTTCCGGGCTCACAAGATTCACCTTGCTTAACAAAGCATAGGAGACCGTATCCGAAAGCGTCGAGTTTCCTGTAAAATCTACTAATTCAATAAAGTATGAATATCGTGTTTGTACCGTTAATGAACTGTTATCGACATATTGTGTGTTACTCGAGGATATTGAGTCAATTAAAACAGATTCTGTATTGAACTCATCATAACGAAAAATCTTTAGATGGCTTAAATCGTTATCAATAAAAGGCATCCAAGATATTTTGATCCAGTCCCCGTCCGGAACGGTGTCAATCCCGTTGTTTTCGTCATTGAGATATACAGACTGACCATTATAACTAACTGCAGGGTCACCTGTATCACCCAAATGAGGAATCAAGGTTGGTGCAGTGGGAGGAACTTTATCTTTTCCCAGGCTGTCCTCTCCGGCACAGCCTATAAGTGCCATAATCATAAGAACGGAGAGCATCGTGATCATCAATTTAGTTTTCATCTCATACCTCAGAATTTCAATCTCATGCCAATACGATTCGTTAAACCTACCGGATTATTAATTAGAGCATAATCCACATTGATACCATAGATTTTTATGGAAGCTCCACAAGTGGCATTGTTGTCATAATAGCCCATGCGTATGCTTGCTGTATCGTTATAATTCAGGTCTACTCCAAGATGATTTGATGTACCGTAGATATAGTCAACATCATATGCCAATGTAAGGATAGATTTAATACTCTTGATTGGCTGTTCTACCGCAACACCTATTTTGGAATTAAACAATACTTCATCCTTATGCTCGGACGATGTATCCCATGTAATATCTGTACTGGAGATATCCTGGAAGTTCATGCCTAGGGAAATATCGCCCAGATAATCCAGATCAAAAATGGTAGCCAAATCAGTCTTCACTTTGAATCCAAAATCAATACCGGTTCCAGCTCCCAAATTGTCTTTTATCTGTCTTTTAATATACTTCACATTACCGCCAACATAAAAGTCTAAGGGAACTTCAAAAAACAGCCATCCCATGTTTGCCATATATTGTATATGTTTGGCAAATGCGAACTGGTATAGATCATCAACGCTTCGAAAGTTTCCATCCGGTACTCCGGATAACTGATAATAGCTATTGTTAATCCGCTGATCGACATTTGTACCTAAAAGGTACTGTTCGTCAAAATACGGGATTTCATCGACTGTCAGTCTCGTTACATTGAACCCAATTGTGACTTCGTTTGGAAGAGGTTGGCAAAAACTGATATTATCATAAGAAGCTAAACCGTTGTAGAGAAAAGCATGCATCGCAGTGAGCTCAGACTGTCGTATCTGGGCAATTCCTGCAGAATTCCAATATATAGAGGAACCGTCATCAGCAATTGCTGCAAATGCTCCACCCATCCCTAAAGCACGTACTCCTGAACCTATCATCATAAAATCACCTGCATATCTTCCTGCATACAAATGGAAAACTGCGATGCTAATTATCAGCGTACAATATACGATCTTTTTCATAATCCCTCTATTTCAAGATTGCCATTTTTTGCGTTTTTTCAATGGTTTTACTACCCTTCTTGGCAATGATGCGATAAAAATAAACTCCATTTGCCAATAAATATCCGTGCTCATCCTTACAGTCCCAACTGTAAACAGTTCTGGGATACTCATGATATCCTACACCGGCAGGAAGGTTTTTAAATGTCTTCACCAGTCGACCACTGACTGTATAGACCTTAATCGTAATCTCGTCTGCATCGTCGGTTAGGACATATGTAAATCGTGTTCTACCGTCGTTCTTGGGATCCTGGCCTCTACCAACAACGGGATTGGGGTAATTTGCAACATTGATCACGTCAAACTTATCATTCACATTGAATTGGAACTCACGAGAATTAGTTTTTCCGTTTACATCACTACAATCAACCTTTAAAGTATATGTACCCCTTGGTAGATCCAGCTGGTACTTCAAGGGAATCCTATTGGTATTTGCTGAATTGAGAGTCATCACAAAGTCCCTCTTATCTATCTCATTGATGCTAACTCCATCACTGATAAACATATTAACAAATCCATCATTTACGTTTATCCCATTAGCGTCACTCAAGATCAAAGAAAGGGTTCCCTTCCCAGACACATATCCGCCAACAGTAAACTCTTGGTCCTGGACATTCAAATCTATCGATGGTCTGATCGAATCTTTATTTCTAAACAAGGAGTAGGTTCCCGTCCGGTTAACGGAAAACACAACCCTATCCGTGCTCGTGGAGATGTTTCCGCCTTGCAGAATCCATTTCTGATATGTAGAATCCCACCGGAATATGCCGTATGAGTTTTCGGTTTCGTATTGTTGAGTCTGTGCGTCTGTTGGATGGTACTTAAATGTCAATTCTAATGCTTTACCGTTCACAAAGACACCGGTGCTATCAGTCAATGTACTGTCCATAGTTTGGATTTCGTACGACTTTGTGTTTGCACCGGAGGCCAACATCACGGCGGAAATATCCGGCTGATCAAGAGGTGTAGGTGTGACAAGATTATGTATGTAGAAATACGCATTTTGATTGGTCGCAAGTAAGTTCGCGGGGACTTTGCATATCACATTGTTATCAATGCTGCTAAACTCAGTTTCACTACTCCCCACCAATTGATAGTTGAAGGGCATAGCCAAAGTGATAGAGTTGTTGGTATTATAAAAGAAATGCCATTCCGGGAACGTATTTGACCAATTTGCTCTTACTTCAAAACTAACGTTTGCAGATAACAAAGTGTCTATCTCAATAGTTTCCCAGCGTTGTTCATTTACTCCAATACCTGCCAATTGTTGAGATTTATACAGATATGTTGGTTGGCCTTCAGGAGTTATGTACAAGCGGAGGTCTGTATTTGTAGATGGAGCATTACCGATGTTTTTGCATTTTACCTGTAATGCAAGGTTATGGCTTGTTGTAGATAGCTTTATGTCTGTTAAGAATAAATCCGGCCCTGCGACTACATAACTATACTGTGGAGATTCATACAAGGTTCCGCTTTCGTCCAGGACATACTTATACAAGATCTCCTTTCCAGTAATCTGGCGTGATAGTTTTCTTTCGGAACGATAGAGGTTTACATCATCGCCCGACTGTATCATATTGATGGTTTCCAATATTGGTCCTGAAGTGTTAACACCCGTCTGGGCTATGCATTTCACGGAAGTTACTCCACTTTGTGCAAATATTCTTGCTGCAAAGGATACGGAATCACTCCATGCAGGTGTTTCCGGCGTTAGGAGGGCATGCATGACATTAGATCTGCCAACCGAAATCTGGGTTTTACCGATATACTCATTGTCGGACGAATATCCTCCAACATAAACAGTTCTTAGGTAGTTTGTGCCTTGCGATATCGGGATCACATAGCTCGCTTGATAAGTATTCTGTAGCACTGGCAAATCGTATGGTACATTCACGATTTTTTCATTCGTCTTCATGATGAACAATTTAGCGGCGTTTACTCCTGCGGGGAATTGCGCTGTGACCTTCAGCGTGTCACCGGGTTGGAATATGTACTTGTTCAAGGTGACTTTCACTCCCGGGAGAGGCTCGTTAAATCGGATCAGCGGATCACCCAAATAAGAACCCGCTTGCGTCAGCGCATATCTGGCAGAAGTAGATGAAGAAACTGTATAAAACCTGGCCGTTGCATATATAAATGCTTCACCCACTGAACCCAGATTGTTTTTAAACAATGCCTCGTTCATGGCAAGGCCATAATCCTCATCTTCATTCAAATAGCCTAATCCGGTAAAACCAATAGCACCGATTGCGCCTTTGTTTGGCTGCATCACCAGTGCTTCACTGATGGACGATATCCCCGGTGTATCAAAAGCAGATGCATAGCACGCTAAACTTACGAAAACAGGAAATGCTTGATTGTTGAGGGTAGCAACATCATTAAAATTGAACAAATTGTAATCTGCCCATATTCTACCGCCACCGTGACCCATAAACTGCACATATTTGGTTCCAGTGTTGATAGCATCCTTAAGGGCAAAGGTTCCACCGAAATAGTCCGTACTTACAGTTTGCGTAGACGTGTATACGCGCGATACTCTATAATAGTCCGGTATGGATTTTCTCCGTATTCGTTCTGATTGCTGAGAGAATGTATCCTCGGGGTCTGTAATCTTTCCTCCAGAGGTGTAGGTGATATGGCTGTTCCAAAGACTTGATGTCAAGTGATTGCTATTATATGATACTACTTTATTGGCATAGTCCAATATCTGTTCTGGCTTCCAGACATTGATTCTGGCAATAGCTATATCAGGAACAACGTCTTTTCCTACTATGCATGAATACCATGAATCACTGGCAGTGGCGCCATGTTTAAAGGTCCATACCTTTTTAACAGGGATCACGTTATAAATCTTGTTGTTTGTAAAGTCACGTTCATCGTCTGTCCCCTCTCCCACTAATAATACATGAGTGATATGGGGAGAGCCCCAGTTATTGTAGGCGTACTGGATGAAGTCTTTGATAGGTTTTGCCTCACGAATTCCATAGTTAAATTCATCATAGATATCTTGAACATCTACAATATTTACTACTCGACCTTGAGCTTCCCACTGCTGTTTGAGAATGAGCGTACCTTCACAGTCAATAAAATCTCTACGGGTGATCAACAAAACATCACCGTAGTTATTGGGGTTTTTCAGATCGGAGTTAAAATTCACTCTGATGCTCTTGGCTTTCAATTTTTGTGCCTCTGTCACAGCCACATACCAAACGCTGTTTGAAGCTATACTATCCTGAAAGGTGACAGTCCAGGGCGCAACACCATCAAGATTAAATGCCTCTACTTGCATGTTATTGAATACACTCGATCCAATTTTATAAACTGACACATCGCCGCTACTAAAGCCTTGTAAACTAAATTGATATAGGAAGTAAGGTCTGTTCAGCGGTCTTGAAAACTTGATGTAGTCAGTGTCTGTCTTATACTGTCTCCAATAGTTCAGTTCTGCATAATCGAACAGGATTTGCTCTCTATCTGCCATAGTTGTCTCGCCACTCAAGCTAATGTACAGATTATTTGTTCCATGCCGGAGAAACGAATTTGGAATCGGGCTGGGATTATTGAATATCCGCTCTGTTTGCCCAACCCACTTATGGGTATTGATCATCGCCTGGTTCAGGCGAACCGTTGCGGAATGGTCATATAACCCGGCTGTCAGGGTATCATTATAAGTCAAACCATACAGAGACATTTTGAGGTTAAAAGTCCTAATCGTGGAGTCGATCGGATATTGTAAATTGAAGGGTACGATCTCCAAATTGGGTGCTGATATTTTTTTCCAAAACCACTGATCTTCTCTAAAAAACAGCGGATTAGATGAGGTCCACGAATGTCCCAATTTATCTGTTACCAGTTGTTGTTCCAAACGCACAGTCTCCTGATAAGCATCGGGAACGATGTATTTGGTATTATCCGAGATAATCAATCCGCCATTTTCGACGGCCATTCTGGCACCTAAAGTGCTGTTTAACTTCAATGTATATACATTTTCTGAAGTGTATGACCCATAATAGCTGGTAACGCCCGGATTCCTCACACCATAAAATTCGATCCGATCTTGAGTATCAAAGTGTCCATCGCTTTCTCCGATAAAATTTATTGCAACTGGACCATTTTTATCAGACAATTCGAGGTAACGAGGATCTACATTCGACATCGACCATCCAAAGTCTATCCCCATGGAATCCTGAATGGCATTTATGCAATCATTTATATCATCGTATGAAATCTTGTATATGCCATCTGTATCAACCACTATCTGTAATTCATCATACAAGTTGGAACTGGATTTGGGAGTTTGATAAGCATTGTCTTTTACTTTTGGCAAGCGCCATTCCTTGGATGTCAGGTTATTGATCAAAAAGGAATTGGAGCCACGATCAATGATATTCTGAGACAGTTGCCAATCCTTGGTTTGGCTCTTTGTACCATGAATTATCACCCTGATTCTGAGCTCAGAAGTGACCTGTAACACTCTTTCCCGTGGCTTGTACTGGAACGGATAAATCTCCAAACTGATGAAATTCCTATCCCCGATAAAAGCACTTTCCCCTTTATTGATAAGGTATGTGGGATAGAGTGTGTTGCTGGAGTAGATTTTATTGTCCCGAGCATAGATGTAATCTACTTCCCAGTCTTGTACAACCATCTTTTTTACCGGGTTCAGATTCACATTTTGGACGAGATATTGTTTACTGCTGATCACTTGGTAGCTGATATCTCCATCAACCGGGATCCCGATCGCTTCCGCAAACACTTTTAGCTCCGGATAACCTTCTTCAGAAGTGTAACTTCCTTCATCACAGATTATCCTCTGCCATATTTGACCCTGACCTTGCAAAGTGTCCAGGCTCCATTCCGGCATCTTGAAATCTACTACTAATTCATTGGGCGTTTCACTTACTAAAGTAACATTCCCGGCAAACACAATCACCGGTAATAGCAGTAATAGGAGCACACAAAATCTCTTCATACCATCCTCATTGTTTAAACTTGTTAATTCTAAGACCGATGTCATTACGGTAGTACTTACCATAAAACTCGATACCTTTAATCTCGTTATAGGCCATAGCTCTTGCAGTATCTATGTCGTCGGCTATCCCGACAACATTCAGCACCCTTCCACCACAGTTACAAAGGATACCATTTATATCACAAACACCTGCATAATACACTGTCGCAGATGTTATGGATGGAATAAATATGGGATGACCTGTATTGGGCTTCCGGGGATATCCCTCTGATGTCAGAACAACACATACGGAAGTATCCGTTTTCCATGCGACTTGCAAAGCACTTACCTTGTGCTGCTCAATGGCATCACAAATCTGGACAAGATCAGTTTCCAGTAAAGGCAGGATAGCCTGGGTTTCCGGATCGCCCAAACGACAATTAAACTCTATCACTTTGGGACCCTGAGGGGTGATCATAATACCACAAAATAGTATTCCTTGGTACAAGGAATCTTCCATTTTCAAAGCTGCCAGTATTGGGGCTATAATCGAGTCCTCGATTTCCTTTCTATATTCTTCGGCAGCCGGGACCGGTGCATACGCGCCCATCCCACCTGTGTTGGGGCCTTTATCGTCATTGTAAAGCTGCTTGTGATCCTGAGCGAAGATGGTTGTACAGAAACTATCGCCATCTGTAATAGCAAAGAGAGATACTTCCCAGCCTTCCAGATACTCTTCAATGATTACTCTGCTACCGGCTTCTCCCAGGCTTTTGTCCACCAAGAGAGCGGACAGTTCTTTTATTGCATCAGCCTTGGTAAAGCAGATTACAACTCCCTTCCCCGCAGCTAAGCCATCTGCCTTGATCACTACCGGTAAGGTAAACATATCCAGTCGTTCCAACGCTGACTCATAGTCTGAAACACTTACATGTTTTGCGGTGGGGATTTGGTATCGTTGCATCAGTTCTTTGGCAAATATTTTGCTCGTTTCAATACGACCTGCTTTTTGTGAAGGCGCTATCACTTTGATGCCCCCCGCACGCAGATAATCGCTTAAACCATCTGCTATAGCTGTTTCAGGCCCGATAAATACCATATCGATCAAGCTCTCATGACAATAATCCAGGATACTCTGATGGCTAGCTAACTCGACTGTAGGATACTTGAGTGCTATCCCGGCATTACCCGGTGACACTACGACCCTGGTGACTTGGGGACTACGGACAAATGCCTCCGCTAGTGCATGCTCTCTTCCACCTGAACCAATGACCAGAATATTCAAATTCCTATCCTCTAATTTTTTTCAAAAGATACAAAACAATATACTCTGATGCCTTGAGGCGAATAGTCTCCCGATCTCCGTTAAAATACTGAGTCACAGATAGAAGAGTATCATGATCTGAATATCCAAAACAAACTGTACCCACCGGCTTGCTATCGTCTCCACCAGTCGGTCCGGCTATGCCAGTGATCGAAATTGAGAGGTCCGAATTAGTCAAGTTTTTTATCCCAACAGCCATCGCTTCTGCACATTGAGTGCTGACTGCTCCATACTCTGCCAGTAACTTCGGAGATACTCCCAAAATACGCGTTTTCAGTTCATTACTATACGTTACTGCTCCACCCAACAGGTATTTAGAAGAGCCGGGCAATTCTGTCATCAACTTTTGGACGTTACCACCAGTGCAAGATTCAGCAACCGAAAGGGTCAGTCCTTTGTCTATCAATAATTCTTGCAAAGCTGTGAACGGTGTCTCGTCATCATTACCCCAGATGTGTTCCGGAATTAGATGCTGAACTTCTGCTGCAATGCCATCAATCACGGGTTTACTCGCCCCATAAAACCGCAAATCTACTCTTCCGGTCTGCGGTAACCATGCCATAGACGCTTCATTGGGTATCACCAAATCCGCCAATTTTTCAGCAAGGGCAGATTCCGATATTCCGGAAGTATGTAAAGTCTTTTGGTATATAGGCGTCGCAGGATAATCCTCAAACAGTATGCCCCTGATACTATGTTGGAAGATGTATTTCATTTCGACCGGGACACCGGGAAGCACGAACAGTGAATGAGATCCCTGACGATAATACAAACCCGGGGCGGTACCCCGAGCATTTTCCAAAACCACAAAATCATCGGGAACCAATGCTTGATTGCGATTGATCGCCGGCGTCTCTAAGCCCCTGCTTTGAAACATTGTTTGCACTTTTGCCCAGATCTCCTCATCAAAGTGAAGAGCTTTTCCGAAACAATCTGCAATAGTCCGTTTGGTGATATCATCTGCCGTAGGCCCCAATCCCCCTGTAGTAATGACTATATCATAGTCTCTACATAGTTCCGTTACAGAGCTTGCAATGATATCCTGCTCGTCCTGGATTGTAATGGCATAGCTCACAGGGAGCCCGATTAAAGCTAATTCGGTCGCAAGGAAAGACAGGTTTGTATTAACTGTCTTCCCCAGCAATAATTCATTTCCAATCGATATAACAGCAGTTCGAATGGGGCTCATTGGCTCAATAGGACTTGGCAAAAATCACTCGCTTATGTGATACTTTTCCGCATTTGATACACTCACCCTCTTCGATGTACTCATCTCCAAAGGGGATGCAGCGAATCGTGACCTTCAGATCGGTTTTGATCTGTTCTTCACATGCAGATTCTCCACACCAATGGGAAACTGCAAAACCGCCATGAATCTCCGGTTGTGCCACATTTCGAGGAGTGTAGAAATCGTAGAACTGCTTTGTATCATCTATTTTGATAGTATTTTGGCTACGGAACTCCAAAGCACTGTTCAGGATGTTATCCTGCATATTTGCAAGAGTCTGAACCACATAGTTCGTCAAATCCTCTATTGCAATACTCTCTTTGTCCCTGCCATCTTTATCTCTGCGAGCCACCATTACAGAATTCCCGGAGACGTCTCGGGGACCGATCTCGATGCGTAATGGAATCCCTTTCTTGATCCAATACCAGTTTCTTTCACTGGAGGTCAGATCTCTATCGTCAAATTCACTATAAATCTTGATTTCGTCGAGATACAAGCCCTTGAGCTGCAATTCGATTTTATGAGCAAATTCCAGAACTGCTGCTTTCTCTTCATCATTGCGATAAATGGGGATTAGGGCGACGTGAGCGGGCGCAACCTTGGGAGGCAGTACAAGCCCGTTATCATCACTATGAGCCATTATAAGCGCCCCAATAAGCCTTGTGGACACACCCCAGGACGTAGTCCAGGCATGCTCTATTTCACCGGCTCTGTTTTGGAATTTAATACCGGAGGACTTGGCAAAGTTCTGTCCCAAAAAGTGTGATGTTCCCGATTGCAGAGCCTTCTTGTCTTGCATCATAGATTCGATGCAATAGGTGCTGACTGCACCGGGGAATCTCTCGCTATCGGTTTTCTCGCCTTTGATTACTGGCAATGCCAGATAGCGTTCTGCAAAATCGGAATATACATCCAACATCTTTCTGGTTTCCACCATAGCATCGTCATAGGACTCGTGAACGGTATGACCTTCCTGCCAGAGGAATTCAGCTGTCCGCAGGAAGAGACGGGTACGCATTTCCCAGCGCACTATATTTGCCCATTGATTGATTAAAAGCGGTAAATCACGATATGAGTTTACCCATTTGGCAAAGGATGCACCTATGATGGTTTCACTGGTGGGACGCACGATATAAGGCTCCGTCAGCTCACCGGCGACCTTCAAACCGCCATGTCCGTCATTTTCTAACCTGCTGTGGGTAACAATCGCACACTCTTTGGCAAAACCTTCGACGTGCTCGGCTTCCTTTTCAAAATAACTTTTTGGTATGAAGATGGGGAAATAGGCATTCTTGTGCCCTGTTTCACGAAACATCGTATCCAGAATCCGCTGAATGTTTTCCCATATTGCATAACCCCAAGGTTTGATGACCATACATCCGCGTACATCGCTATTCTCCGCCAAATCTGCTGCTTTGATAACTTGTTGATACCATTCGGAATAATTATCTTCCCGGGTAGGCTCTATTGCTGTTTTCTTATTTTTCGCCATTATGAACTCCATACAATTTTAAACAAGATACCAAGAATGAGATGGTTTGCTATCTGTCAATTGGAAAAGACCAAATCGCGTTTTATAGTAAAAAGCCCCTGCTCCATAGAACAAGGGCTGGAAGGAATATGTAATTAGAGATTTTCGTTATTTCATGAGCAGCATCTTGCGTGAGACTGTCTTGGCTCCACTCTTCAGTTGGTATAGGTACAATCCGGAGCTTACATCACGTCCCTGATCGTCTTTACCATCCCATACGATCTGATAAGGACCCGCTTTTACATCGGCATCCATCAGGCTACGGATCAATTGTCCTTTGAGGTTGTAAATCCGTAACGAGGTGTTGCTGTTCTTTAACAAATTGAATGATATTGTAGTAGTTGGATTGAAAGGATTGGGGTAGTTTTGTCCCATTACAAAAGGCAAAGAACCGATCTGGTCGTCATTGGAAACAAATGTATCCGGTGCATTCGTAGTAAACTTCACTGCCAGGTTTGGAGCCAGAGTACTGGCAGTAACCGGATAGAAATTTGCGTGAGAATACGTGAGACCCACTAATTGTGTTTGATTTTCGATACCTATGGTACAATAGTTATTCCCGATCCCGGGGTTATCGATAGTATGATATTGGTAAACTATATCTCCATCTCTTCCCTGTTGTGGATAGAGGATTACTTGGAATTTTTCCAGAGAGGCACCGGTACCCAATTCAATGGTGTACTGATTGTAGGCATCGTTCCATTCCACGATATAGCGATTGTTTGCGGCATCATACCAGTAGCAAATGCGCATATCATTAAATTCTGCATCACCCGTTTTCATGCCCTTAAGATCATCCCAATAAGGGGCAAGCATAGATTTGGGACCCAGGGCTGCGGGGATATAATGGTTGTAAAAATCCGTCATCCAGGTAGCACCAAAGGACATCCACCCGTTTGAACAGATTGTGATTTGATTGTAATCGACACCATAAAAACGGAACGTGAAAGGTAAATCAACTACACGTGAACCATCATCTTTGACCAGATATACAGTCCCCTGTCCCCCATCACGAGGGTCAACTTCCACCCATTGATAGGTAGGATGTTCAGGATATGTGAGATCATTACTGTCATAGGCAAAATAGCCATATTCACAAGGTCCGGTGGGATCCGTATTGGTCGGTGTGCCTGCTGTAACAGCATAGAAGGAACTGATGCTGTAATTGCTATTGTCACTGAAATTCATCCGAATCGGCAGGTTTCTGCCATTATAGGCATTGGCTTGTACTTGCATAGTAGTATTGAGAGTTTTAGTTTCACCAATGGCAAAATTCCCCATATTTACATTGTTCGTTGTGATAGTCATCGCCGTTGTCAATGATAGGATCTGCACAGAAACGTTGCTCAATGGGACATTACCTTTGTTCTGAATTTCAAAAGAAATAGGGCTATTCTGACCGAGATTTAAAACACCGGAACTACCAAGTATCTCAAATTCTGCGCCACCACTCAATAACTGGAAAGCATGATGGACGCCACCCGGTGCAATTGCGATTCCAAATGTCAGCACTTCACGCGGCATAACTTGGCTACCAATTGTAATCTGGTAAGATAAAGTCTGAGTACCGTCGGGAGCGATTGAACTGATCGTCTGTTGGGCATTGTTTATAGTCACCGTTCCGGCTGGTTCACAGCTCAAGACGATACTCTGGTTTGTCAATGTAGCAGCAGAGTAGTTCTTGAAGGTCAGCTCCAGATTCAGGGTCTGATTTGCATTAACTACCTGGCCACTCAGAGAATTACTTTGCAATCCCAGAGTTGCCGTTTCCGATGCCGTAAGAGTTGCCACCAAAGGCACCATGTTATTCTTTGATATCGTGAGAGTCAGGTTACCGGTCTGTTCGGGATTGAAAGGCAATACTGCCATACCATTGCGAACAGTCGTATAAGAATAATCTACATTGTTCTTTGTTCCGGTTACAACAGCTCCTTCCAGAGCAGGATCGGATATAGAAATATGATTGTCTGACTGCGCAAAGGTGTTACCGCCTACTATCGAACTGGCAGGAATAGTAGTAGGTGCCAGAACCCAGAGATTGAGCGTAGGATCGGATAAAATGTTATAAACGTGGAAGTAAAAAGGTATCCACATTCCCGGAGCTAAGTCGTTCGGGAAGTTCTTGTAAAGCTCGATCTTTCCTGCCAAAACGCTGGATCCAAAATTACGAACTCCAAAGTCGAATATTCCGCGGAAACAACCAGTAGAGATAGAATTGTTCAATCTGGTACGAGTATGCAAATCTGAGGGTCCCATAAAGGCGACGCAACCGGCAGGATTACTCATTGTACCCATCCGCATCCATTTCTCACCGAATGAAGGATTCACCGAATTGTTAAAATCACCGGTGTTACAAACGATGGAATACACGACCGGCATTTTGGGGCCATTGTATGTATTGGTCAAGTCCGGAATATGGAAAGAAGGATAATGCCAGCCGTTGGCATCTCCCCAACCGCGATAACTGACAAATTGTACACCCTGGCTGATGGAAGATTGGATGGCAGAAGTACCGGGAGCCGGAGAAAATGGGTAGAAAACCGTATCCACTTGAGCATAACCATATTCGAGCATTCTTTCCCGCAAAGAACGGGACATTGTAACAGGTGTAGATGGACGCAGCGTACCTTCGGCATAGTTACCTGCTACGACTAAGGCTCTACGCATCCAATTGGTGTCGGTCATATATGGTGTTCTTTCGTAAACGATAGATTTATTTGTGATGATCAAAAACTCGTTGGGATCAGCAAAGGACATCCTTCCCACCAGCATTTCGGGGAAATAGTCATCGCCAACCAAGTTGACATAGGCATTATCATCAGCGTCTTGTTCGGTGCCATCCGGAGAGGGATAGATATTGGTGGGGATCGCAAAGTTTCCGGTTGTGTCACCCATAAACAGCAGATTGTCTGTACCATATTGCAAATAATGTGAGAGGATAAAACTCTTGATCTGTTCGGCTGAACTGCCAATATCAGATTTGTTTACGACATAGACTTCAAAGCCTTTTTGTCTCTTCCACTTTACAAATTCACCAATGTAGCTTGATAGACCTTGATGGCTGATAATCAATAATTTCGGTCTGGAAAGGGGTAAATTGCGTAAATAGGAAGTGCTGTAGTTATCTGCCAACTGCCGGTATGCTTCCACGAAAGCCGGAGATACGGACGCAGGTATAGCTATTGGATTCTGGCATTGCAGAGCAAATTCTACGCTTTTCAAAGTAGCTTTGTTGTTTCCAATATTCTTTTGTGTTTGGATCGTCACTGTAAAACCATTCATTTCTCTAAAATTGAAATGATGAGCCACAGCAATGTCATCAGAATTGTTATCAACACTTTCATACATTACTCTGCCTTGGGCATCAAAAACATTCCAAGTCATATTATTGAGCACTACTTGTGCATCACTGTATGGCATCGCAAATGTACGCGAGATTAAAGTAGATGTAGGATAACCTTCTTCATCATTGCTCAAATCTGCTTCATCAATAGGATTTGACCGCAGATTTTCAATGCGTACCTGTACTCCTGAAGAGTGTGTCGCAATATTCTCTATCGGAGCTGCTACTAAAACGCTCATAAGCGTAAGAATTATCAATATAAGTGTGTATCTCATTCGTTCCTCCCAGAATGTGTTTCACATGTATATATAGCAATAAGTATTCCTAAATTGGGGTTAATGATGATTTCTTGCCACAAGGCACGTAAATTGCATCAAATAAAAAGCTTGTTAGAAATCCCATCTTAAATATGAAGGACCCATGAGAATTATGAATTTTAGAAAACACATTGCCGTAGTCTTTGTCGCCTTGCTTATTATGTTTGGCTGCGGGACAAATACAAACATCGATCCTATAGTAGATGACTATACTATAGAAGTTGGAACCAGCCAAAGTCTGGATATTGTGACCTGGAACCTATACAACTTCCCGGCGATCAATAATTCAACTGTCCAAGCTCTGGCATTTATTATACCTCAGATGAAGGTTGATATTTTTGCGTTCCAGGAGATCAATAACCTCGGAGCGCTCCAAACTCTGGCAGAGGCATTGCCAAATTATGAATGGTGTTCGACCGGGTTTGGTGGTTCAATGCCGCAAAACCTGGCATTTCTCTACAATACCAATACTGTTACTGTAAATGGCGCATATACAATATTTAACAACGAGTATGCCTTTCCCCGTGCGCCTTATGTACTGGACTTTACGTGGTCAGACCAGCACTGCTATGTGATCAATAATCATTTAAAGGCATTCGGTGATAACTACATAGATGAGACCAACATACGCGACGAAGAAATGCGCAGACGCTCAGCTTGTGATAAGCTCGACCAATACATCACTCAGAATCTGAATAACAGCAAAGTCATCGTCGTGGGTGACATGAACGATCAAATCCAGGAACCTATGACCACCAACGTCTTTCGCGCTTTCATCAATAAAACTGACGAGTATGTATTTGCAGATATGCCCATCGCACAAAATCTCAATTATAACAATGCCTCATATCCCGGCTCATTAAGCCATCTGGATCATATCCTGATCACCAATGAACTGTTTGATGCCCTGCGCCAAAGTGGATTTTATACCAGGACGATTCAGATCGAGAGGTCTATGGGCGGTATGTCCAATTACAAAACTCAAATCTCAGATCACAGACCCGTGGTAATCCGCCTCAACTTTAACAATTGAACTCTATCTAATATTCATCTCGATGTGAATACACGGTGCCTGACCCGTTACGGTCTGCGCCAGAATCCACAGGTGATAGGTCTGCCGAATTCCGCTGATCTTTACAACGAGATGACAGATCTTCGTTCTCTGGATTGCAGATCTTCATTCTCTGGATTGCAGATCTTCGTTCTCTGGATTGCAGATCTTTGTAAGAATGCGTAGATTCAGGTTTGTTGCTCCCTCGCCCCTTGTGGGAGAGGGCTGGGGAGAGGGGAAAAACCTTCATGAAGTCCAAAAGCACTGCGGAGCATAGGGATAACTTTGAATTTGAATCAGTGCCTTGAACTCCATACCCCACACCTCACATCACGCAATCCCGTAGCCGGAGGATACCATTCCTCCGCCAGTGAACAAGACGGAGCTTCGGCAAGCTCCGGTACGAAAACTCCATACCCCACACCTCACATCAACGCCACCAAGCGTTCGTAACCTTGCACCGCTGGCAAGAGTCCGGCTTCCACAGCCGCCTTAACGCTGATACAGGGCAGTTCCTGGGTCTCAATCTCGTTTCTGGTGATCGTAGCCAAATCCACTCCAATAGCCCTGTGAAGCGACCACATCAGCTTTGTGAACATGTTTGACCAAGTGTAAACGCTGCTCTCTGGGTATGCCATGCGATGCATCTCTGTGTAAAAACGGATGTCGTTGCGATAGGCTTCACTGATCTCCAGTGCCTTCAGATTGCGGGAGATTTCGCTCAAACGCTGATTCCCGGCGTGGGGTGTAAAGACGGGCATGCGGCGTGCTATTACCTTGTTCAAGCGTCGGTTGTACATATACACCAGGCCGTCGCACTTCCCGCTGTATGCTTTCAAAATGTTCGTGAATGATACTATCATGTTTTACCTCTTTTGGAGTTTCGTGCTCCTATAGATATTGGACGACACAAAGCGGATACTCAAAGACGGATGGGACAAAGCCCCAGCTGTCCCCGAGGATGATGAAACAGATGCTCTGTAACCCCCAATCCCTCTCCCGTAAAGTGCGATTGGAGCAATCCAGTTTTGACCTTCAATTTTGCATAGCCCGGATGAGTTTAGGGAAATGATCAAGCCATTACCACACCACTCCTGCATCACTTTGCCCCCCCCCCCATCACAAAATTGAGGGTTAAAACAATGCGACATGCATGAAGTAGATATAATTTCTTGACATATTATTATAGTAAATTTAACTATCGATTCAGAAAAGAGATTTGGGTAAGGTGTATCAACAAGGGTTATCCACCCCGCTTTGAACCTATCAATTTCTAGTTTGAAATCTGTAAATATGTATAATATTCTGGAGGCTAAATGGGATATAACTTAATTCATTTGATTAAGGATCGTATAGGTCAGGCATTAAGCATTAATGCCCGATTGAAAAGGTTGCTCGTAGCTGCGAAAACAGGTGACCCCGAGGCAATATTTAAAGTAGGGATGTGCTATTCTGACGGAGATGGTGTAAAAAAAGACCCCATTGAAGCTGTGAAATGGTTTCGATTAGCTGCTGATAAGGGCGTTGCTGGGGCTCAATCAATGCTAGGAATTAGTTATTACAATGGTGATGGGGTATCAAATGACTTTGTTGAAGCTTTTAAATGGTTTCAGTTAGCTTCTGATAATGGCGATCCGAGGGCTTATTTCAATATTGGCTTATGCTATACTAATGGAGTTGTTGTTGACAAAGACCTCAATGAAGCCGTGAAATGGTTTCGTTTGGCTGCTGATAATAGAGTTGTAGGAGCACAAATAATGCTCGGATTGTGTTATTCTCATGGAACAGGTGTATTATTAAACACTACAGAAGCATATAAATGGTTTCGTTTGGCTGCTGATCAAGGAGATCATGAAGCATGTTACAGAGTTGGATTATGCTATGCCGCCGGAGTGGGTGTTAATAAGGATACTATTGAAGCTTTTACATGGTTTCGTTTAGCTGCTGACAAAGGATATCCAATAGCTATTTATAAAATTGGTATGTGCTATAATGACGGAATAGGTGTTGACAAAGACCCCATTAAAGCTTTGAAATTGATTCAAAAGGCATCTTTCAAAGGAGTAGCATCAGCACAACTAGAGCTTGGCAAGATTTACTTAGATGTATCATATAACTATAGTGAGGCTTTTAGATGGTTTAGAATGGCTGCTGCTCAGGGAAATCTGGAAGCTAATTATTATATCGGTCATTGCTATGCAACAGGTGAGGGAGTTGCACAAGACCCCATTGAAGCAATGAAATGGTATAGTCTCGCTGCAGAGTGTGGACTGGCAAAAGCTCAAACCATGATGGGATTTTTGTATTCAACTGGAGTACTGTTTCCGAAAAGCAATGAAGAGGCTTTTAAATGGCATCGATTAGCTGCTGAACAGGGAGATTCCGATTCAGCATACTGCCTTGCGGAGTGCTACCTCAAGGGAATAGGAGCACCCCTAAATACAAAAAAAGCATATCATTGGTGTCTTATTGCTTCAGGCTTGGGAGATAAAACTGCGTCCGCTGAAAAGCACTTATTCTGTAATTCTCTTACTCAAGACGAAAAGGATGAGATTGCTGATCAAGTAAAGCTGTTCATGAAAGAATTTAGTTCTAGAATACCGCTCAGCAATATTGGTATTGATTGATAGGTGAGTTAGGCAAGTTAGGTAAATTCTATATTGTGGCTCTATACAAGTTTTATCTATAGAGACTATAATAGGAAACTGCCTAACTTACCTACCTTTCTAACTTGATAAGCTACATCATATAAGTGCTGTTATCTTGTTGACTGGAGAGCATTAAACCAAAGATATGCTTCTTGTTTCCGGAACTCTCTCTCACCTCAAATCCGGCATCTTGCAAGCGTTTTGACAGTGTTTTTTGCTGAATTCTACGATTCTCGTATTGACTGCTAAACACATCGTAAAACTCTTTGAGTGTGCACTTTAGATCAACTCCGCGGGTGCAGCAGTTATCGATGAAATTGTTCAAAATATCGCAATCATCGGTATAGTTTTGCATGATTTCCTGAACTCTGGCTGGCAAAACCACGAGCTTTTCCTTCTTGTACAGAGCCCATCCCTCGATCAACCAATTGAGGATACCCGATGCTTCACGCAGTAGGATGACATCGTAGTTTTCAATGGTTTCGCTATCCGGAACCCGATAGTCAAAGGGGATCACCAAGATCCGGCGCAGCAGTGCCCTATCCTGAGCATTGAAGCTGGGCAGATAGTTCGCATGGACGTGCAACTGATGAGACGGTCGGAACGAGTACACCGGATTGTAGATCTTCTTGGCATTGATATTGTCTCGCGAACTTAACTGCTTGAGACAGATGCTGTCAAAGGAGCACTGTTCCGGCAATTCACTGGCAATCGCGAGCCTGGCATTTTCCAGAGAATCGTTGACTTCGTATTCAATGCGTTGGTCTTTATTGCGGCTCTGGAGCAGCAGCATACTGGGGATGGCAACCGCATAACAGCCCAGGAGCTGCTTCATCACGTTATACAAGGTGGTCTTGCCGTTCTTACCGCTACCATACGCCAGAAACAGCCGTTCCTCACTCACATTGCCATAGAGCGAGAGCGAAAGGATCTTTTGTACGAAGTGGATTAGGTCCTGATCTTGTAGAAATATTTTGTCCAGAAACTCCATCCACTGCGGACACTTGGCATCTTTGTCATAAGCGACATGCATTTGCTTGTGCAGATAGAGCGGTCTGAGGGCATTCTCGTCGTGAATGAACTGGCCGGTATCCAGGTTGAATGCGCCGTTGAACAGTGAAATGAGATGTGCGTGAGCATCCAGATCAGAGTGGCGGATCCCCACAGAGGGGATGGTGCTGAGGATGGTGACAACATTTGAGCGTGAGCGGGCATTGGAGAGCTTTTTGATAACTCCGCCTATCGTTTCAACGGATTTGGACTTGTTGAAGGCTTTGAGGTCATTCACCATTTGTTCTATACTGCTATACAGTGCTTGGGTGTGTACATCGTATTGCCACCTGCGGTCTGCCCATACCAGCCATGCCTTGTTGTCGAGCTCAAAACGATGATTGGTACAGTAATGCTCTGCAAAAGCAGATGCGATCGTGTTGTCGTGGGTGTCAGATAGCAATTTGCGCCAGGGGATGGATTGGGGAACGCCGGAGCGCTCCCCCTTAGATTTGGTTAGCTTACTATTTTTGATATCCATGCTTTTCCCCAACGTATATTATGCTCCCAAAGTTGCATGAATTTTGAGAGGGAAAGCTGTACCATTTTCGAGCCAGGCTATCCTCTGTGTCGTTATAGTTGGGATTCCCGGAAAACCTCAGCCAGAGGCCTAAACCCTCTTCAGCAAAGACATTCTTGAGCGCCAGACCAACTTTGATCCAGTCCAGGTAGTCGATAACACAAGAGTTGAGTACTTCGATGATCTGAGCTGCTTTTTGCAAGTCCAATTCCAGGCTGCTCGGATAGACTATCGTCTGGGAGGGGTCATTGTAGTTATAATTGATTGTCTCGATTTGGTGCATAATGTTTGAAGTTAAGTTGATTACACCCAGTACTCGTTCTTGCAGTGCAACTTCCTGAGACATAGCGAGAGCTTCTCTGACGGATAGTGGCGCCGCGAACTTGTCTTCCCGCAATCGGGGGTCGTGACTGAAGAAGTGGATTCTGCAAATATCCTTACACGTGGGATCTACCTTGTAGCCGGTGGCATCCAATATGTAGTTTGCGCAGTAATTGAAGATTTGACTATATTCATCTTTTTCAGTTACGGGTTCGTCAAAGAGCACAATTGCTTTAACGCCATCATTGGGACTGCGAAAGACATACTTCACACAGGGAATGGCTATCAATTCCGATTTACAGATCTCAATAGCTTCGTCGGTACCAACGTGATCAATATCCAGTACGATGCCCCAACTTTGTTTGGTGTTAGCAGCGCATCTTGTTCCGTCGAACTCGGCCATGGAGAACCAAGGTAGGGTGCTCTTTGTCAAATCCCGTTTCTGCTGAGAGGTGTCGACATTCCGAATCGTTGCGATACGATTAGCGAAACTCCACTTCTCAAATTCACCTTGGCGAATGCCCTGTATTACTTGTCCAAGACTACGTTTGTGACCTTGGGTGTTAGTGATTCTGTCGGAGACGGTTATTGTGCACCGTTCTGACAGTGCCAGATTGAGTTCATGGGCTTCGATTTCCTGGTTTTGCATAGGTTGCGTATTGGTGGAGCTCATTTTGACCTTCCTATAGAATTAAGTAAAAATCCGAAATTACTAAAACTTTTCTTGACAGGATTGTTGAACGCTACTATGAAGTAACTTGCACAACATAAGACAATGAAAAGTTGTTTTGAGGTCGAAGGAAATTGCAGTTTTCTTCGACCCTTTTCTTTTGACGTTTCATAACGGGGGATATCCCATACAGCCTTGGGCTGCGCTACATTTTGTGTAGTTTGTTTTAATACCATATAAATCTCCTTGGTTTAAAACTTGTTGTTTCTTTCTCATGAAGCTTCCATTATCGGGTTGCTTCGTTACAATCAGTTTACCTCCTATTGCTCTCATTTTGGCTCCTGTGATCTGTGTGTTCTTCATTGTTACTCCTTTACACAAAGTATTTGTTTGATCGTTAAGAAATCAAATACACCAAAGACCGAGTTTTGTCAAGAAAAAAGTGACGCGTTAGTTCACGGCACTCGCTAATGCAATGTAATATATATGAATACACTCCTGAACCAATTTTACGCAATAGTGGATATAGCGGTGTAACCCACTTGGATGATAGATGATTTCCGGTTACTCTCAATTCAGTTCCTCATACCGAAAATACAGTCCCATCTTCAGATTGTTCCGAACGATGGCTACTGCTTCGGGGTGGTCCGCTTCCGCTTTCTGGAGCAGTCTCTTGATCGCTACACTGATCCGCTGAGATGCCCGCCGCTCTTCGTCGTTACAATTGCGTATCTTACCGCCGGGACGGAGGCATTGGCTCACATAGCGTTTGAGCGCCGTGATCTCCGTGTCGAGGGCATCTGTGGTGGCATTTGGATCAAAGCCGAGAATCTCTGCCTTTTGGCGAAGCAGATGATTGAGCCGCGAGTAAATTTCACGGATGGCTTGATGGTCGGTCATGGGGATTTGTGAAATTGCTTCAAAGGGGTTGATCTCTGGTGATAGCTCACAAGACAACAACTCATTTAGAGATGAATAATCCGGGGGATCGATGAAATGCGTAAGATTGATACAGTGGATATCGGTATTGGGCTGACGTGTTAGGACCCGGAGAGCCTTTGCTCCCTCCGAGTCGGGGTAGGCATTGATCAGTTCATTCAATTTTGGTATCATTTTGTAATATTCCTTCGCTGTTTATTTAGCTCAAAACGTTGAACTATACTGAAGACATTATCAGGAGCGGGGATATTTGTCAAGAGTTTCAACGCCCATAATCACAGTTGTAAGAGACTGTAAAATATGGCGGTTAGAATGTCATTAAAACAGGGGGAACAGACTGATGGCAAAGTGTCTTGGAATGATAATAACTGGTGGGGGGTGTGGAGTTTTCGTACCGGAGCTTGCCGAAGCTCCGTCTTGTTCATTTGCGGAGGATCGGCATCCTCCGGCTACGGGATTGCGTGATGTGAGGATTGGGGTATGGAGTTTTCGTACCGGAGCTTGCCGAAGCTCCGTCTTGTTCATTTGCGGAGGAATGGCATCCTCCGGCTACGTGGTCGCCGGGCCTTACCACAGCGTCGTCCAATATCAGTAAGAGCAGATAAAATCCTCACAACTCGGAGGGTACAATATCTGCCATAATGAAAACTTGGAGGTTTTGTTATGAAAGTCAAATTCAATTTCGGCATCAAAACGTATTCGGGAACTGTGGATGAATTTACCTACGGAGCGTATCGCCAGGGGAATATCTGCATCGGTCGCAAATTTGTGATGCCCGTTCTCACGGAGCAGAACACTACTATTGGTAATATCATGAAGAATCTGAGCACTGTCTACAAAGAGGCAGATCCGGATTACAAGGGCAATCTCAAGACTTACAGTGTTTTGAACGGTCGGGAAAACGTGCCCAAAACCATGTTGGCTCCTACTGCCTATGCCATCTTTGTAAAGATGATGTTTGCTTGGCAAAAAGAAAACTCGGCGACGGTTGACCTGGCAGTGGTAACCATCGAGGATATCGTTTCTCAGCCTGCGCCTGTGATCAATGTTTACGGTGCAATCGAGGCGGGATATCTGCACGATGTAAGCGGTAGCGAGTCACTGGTGGACGACATCGGCTAAAAACCAAATCCGCATGAAAAGTGAAATCCCGAGTCTGTCACAAGGTTCGGGATTTTGCACACATGAGTACTTCCGGCGCGCTTCCCGGGTGCCAACCTGGGCTTCACAAGGGAGTCGCGAGGGCATCTCCTGAGATTGGAGCCAGTAGTAGTCCCGGGAAAGATACCGCCATTCAAAAGCCGTGACAATGATCATTGAAGTCCGTGACGACTTCGAGACTTCTGATTAATGCCGGCTTTCATGTCGCCATGAACTCCAAACGTCACAATTTACCTTCTCCCCTCTTCAGATCCAGTTTTTCCATTACTAATTAGCAGTCTCACTTTTTGATTGACAACTTCTTGGCCGTAATTATATTGTCTCTAAATTAGCAGCAAGTGATCGAGACTGCTTAATAAGATATTGGTTAGGAAGATGAAAAAGAATCAGATTAGACTTAGTGAGACTCTAAAAGCCTTAGTTGATGAGTTTATTCTCACCAACGAGCCCGTATCATCCAGGATACTGAATGAAAAGTATCTGGCTGATGTCAGTTCAGCCACTTTGCGGCTGGATTTGCTAAAATTAGAGCAATCAAATTTGATCTTTCAGCCTCATACATCGGCGGGAAGGATACCTACAATTTCCGGTTACAGAGAGTATCTTGGGATCATTGAAGCGGACCACCTCAAAACCGAATATGCCCGCATGGATATCTTGAGAGATCTGCTGGTTCATAACTACAAGGATACACCGCGAGCACTGCATTTCATCATGCAGATGTTGGCAAAGGAGACAGATCAACTGAGCTTTGTAGCTGAACCGGAAGTTTCAAACGGATACTTGGCAAAGCTGGACGTATTCCCTATCAGTGTTCGCAAGTATATATTTGTAATGAGTCTGGATTCGGGATTGGACAAGACCGTCATCATGAAATGTGAGTATGATATCAGCGATACTCAGCTCAAAAAGTTGGTGAGATATCTCAATGATGAACTGGTCGGTTTGCGCATCTACGATATCGCCAATAAGTTCTTGGTCGAAATGCGCGAAAACATGCACTTGGAAAACAGCTTAGTCAGTATGTTCCTCAAAGAGCTGCATAAAGCGTTTATCGAGATCAGTGATTTCTTTATCCACTTCGATGGCAGCATCAAGTTTTTGGAGCAGCCTGAATTTGATTCCAAACAAAACATCTTGAGTTTCATGAATCTCATCCAGAGGCAGGATTATCTGCTCAATATCATGCGAACTCACGACAAAGCCGCTGTCAACGTGTTGATGGGAGAAGATCTGGCAGAATGGACCAACTTTGCAGTGATATACGGCAAATACGAAGTGTTTGGGATTCCGGGATACCTGGGTATAATCGCTCCTACTCGTACAGATTATCGAAGCTTGATTCCCCTGGTTCGGGATATCACAAAGACTATAACAACGACCACTCAGCGTGGTATGATAGTTCCACAATAATTTTGATAGAGGTAATAAATGTCCAAGAACAAAAAGAACTCTGAACCCACAGAAGTACCGAGCTCAGAGACTGAAGTCCAGCCTGAACCACAAAGTCCGGAGCAGCGCATCACGGAACTGGAAAAAGAAGTGTCCGAGTGGAAAGATAAATATTTACGCAGTATGGCTGAATTTGACAATTTCCGTAGAAGATCTATCCAGGAAAAAGCAGACTGGATTCGCTTAGCCACCGAGAAAATGGCACTAAATGTCTGTGATGTGGTGGATAATTTTGAGCGGGCTTTACTACATTTTGATGAAGCAAGCCTCGAAGATAAGAACTTTAAAGGGATACTGCTGATCGAACAGCAACTGCGAGCAGTATTAGAAAAAGAAAACGTCAAAAGGATCGAAGCCCTGGGTGCCGAGTTTGACCCTACCCTGCATGAAGCGCTGGCACACATAGCTTCTGAATATGAAGAAAATAAAGTCGCAGCAATTATACAAAATGGCTACACGATGCATGACAAGCTTATACGCCCGGTGCGCGTAGCCGTCTCAAATGGAACAAATAATAATAAAGCCCTGGAGGAATAAATGGGAAAAATAATTGGAATCGATCTCGGTACTACAAACTCTTGCGTATCAGTCGTAGAAGGCGGAAAGCCTATAGTTATCGCTAATATAGAAGGAACCAGAACCACGCCATCCGTGATAGGATTTGCAAAAGATGGACAGAGGTTAGTCGGTCAGCTTGCCAAAAGACAAGCAGTCACCAACCCCACTAATACAGTCTATTCTATCAAAAGATTCATGGGACGTGCGTATTCGGAAGTAAGCGAAGAAATCAAACAAGTACCTTATAAAGTCATCGTTGGTGTGAAAGGCCAAGCCGCTGTCCACATTGATACAGATAACAAGGATTACACTCCTCAAGAAATATCTGCCATGGTCCTCACGAAAATGAAAGAAACTGCAGAAGCATACTTGGGTCATGCAGTTACCGAAGCTGTGGTCACAGTTCCGGCATATTTTAACG
>PHBQ01000118.1 GCA_002841975.1 Candidatus Cloacimonetes bacterium HGW-Cloacimonetes-1 | reverse complement strand
CAGCAGCGATAGCTACAGAGTGACTGCTCCACCATATGTCCTCGAGGATGATAGATGGCAAATCCAAAACATCAATCCCTCCCGCACTTTTGTAAAATTTGCATTGAACACGACAAAATTTACCGATATGGAAGGTGTTCCGCTGAGTGATACCCAGCTCAAAAGAGTTACCATCAACAAAGCTCAGTTGGTGCTCTACATCAAAAACAATCCGTATTACGAAAAGATATCCTACAGCCTTCTAGCTCTCAATGTGGTCAAAGACAGCATATCCACTCCGGTGGCTTTGGCAGATGGAGATACCGAATTGATGAGCTATACCGGCACCACTAGCGGGCTCGCCACTGGAGATTCCATAGTAATCAATATTACACCGATGATCCAGGGCTATACCTCCGGAAACATCGAAAATAAAGGTATTGTAATCCGCTCTCTGCATGAAATGCTCAATCTGGGAGAGCTGGAGTTCTGGCATTTTAACGACCCTCTTTTACCACAGAACAAGAAACCTGTGATCCGTGTGACCTACACTCCCCCATTCTTGTAGATGAAGCGTTTAGCATTACTTAGCATTGTCCTTTTGATCTTCATCGTCGGTTGTCACAAGGCGACGAAAGAATCTGCCAAACTGGCACAGGTCGGTAGTGAATACTTGCGAACCAAAGAGTTTAAGTCTTTGTTCAGTACTGAAGAATGGGAAAACCTGAGTTCCGAAAGCAAAAAGAAGTATATTGAGCAGTGGGTAAATCTCACTTTGATGGCTCAGGAAGCAGATCGGCAGAAGATAGATGAAGACGAAGCGATCAAACAAAAGATTGAATATGCCGCCAAAAAGGTGAAAGCCAATGCCCTGATAGCCACGCGGCTGGCAGCTATCAAAATATCCGAAGAAGAGCTCTTTAATTACTATCGGATCCATCAGGGAGATTTTCAAAAACCACTAATGGAATATAAAGTGCAACGCATCTTTGTTGCGGATATCGCCAAGGCAGAGAAGATCAAGCAGGATATGTCAGTCGGGATGTCTTTTGATCGTGCCGTACAGACCTATTCCCAGGAAGATCTGAAATCCGGCGGTGGATACATGGGCTTTGTGAGCAGCACTGGTCCCGATAGTCTTTTCTGGTATGCCGTGAAAGACCAAAAGCCAACAGAGACCACTCTTATGACAACGTCTAATGGCTGTTATTTATTACGTTATGTAGAAGAACGTTCGACTTCCAAAGAAGTGGGATTTGAAGAATATAAAGCAGAAATACGCAGACGGATTCAGCAGGAAAAACGTCAGCAAGTTTATACTGATCTCCTTTTGGAGCTCAAGCAAAAGAATCCGGACATATATTACTATTAAGGTACGTAAGATGAAGAAGATACTGATTTTACTGTTGCTCCTGACGGGGCTTTATGCACTGAATGCAGAGATACTGGATAAAATCGTTGCCAAGATCGGTAATGACGTGATACTCTTAAGCGATGTTCAAAAACAAATGTATCAGATCAAATCCAGTAACAAGAATGCCGGAGAGATCCGAGCCATTGATGTATTGACTCAGATGATTCAAAACAAACTAGTGATCCAAAAGGCAAAAGAACTAAATCTCAGAGTCGATGAGTCCAGGATCAAACTCATGGCCGAAAAATACGTTAAAGAGGCAAAAGCCAATTTCCCTACAGAGGCAGATTTTTACGCCGAATTGCGCAAAATGAAGATGACTCAGACTGATCTGCAAAAATACTATGCGGATTTGCTGACGGATCAAGCCTTGACGGAACTCTTGGTTGATAGCCAGATCTCCAAAAAGATCTATGTCTCGGATTCCGATATCCAAAAGTTTTATACTACCAATCGCGACACCATAGCCGTGAAACCGGTATCCTGGAAAGTCGGGATGATCATGCGGGAGATCAAAGCCAGCCCCGAAACAGAAACCCAAAAATTTGATGAAATCAAAGCCCTCCTGCTCCAGCTCAAGTCCGGTGCAGATTTTGCTACCCTGGCCCGAGCCAATAGCGATTGCCCCAGCAAAGAAATGGGCGGAGACCTGGGATTCTTTAAAAAAGGCATGATGGTCGCACCTTTTGAGAAAGCGGCATTTGAACTGCAAGTGGGCGAAAACAGCGATATAGTAAAGACGCAGTTTGGTTATCACATCATCCAATTGAAAGAAAGGAAAGGTGATGAGATTCGCGCCGCTCACATCCTCAAAATGGTACAGCCCACAGCCCAGGATAGCATTCGCGAACGTGACCTGATGGCAAGTATAGTCCAGCAATACAAGAACGGCAGAGATTTTGCAGGATTGGCTGCAGAATACTCCATGGATGACGAATCCAAAGCAATTGGTGGAATAATAGGCGAATTTAGCCTCGATGAATTTCCGGAACTCTTTGCCCCCGTTTTGGAAACACTGCCCCTCAAGCAAATGAGCGAAGTACTCAGCAATGAAGGAATGCTATATGTATTTGTAAAATTGAACGAGCTTCCCTCACGCTTTTACACTTATGACGAACTCAAAGACCAGATCAAAAACTATCTCTTTACTGCCAAGCAACGTGAAGCTTTCACAAAATACATGGAACAATTGCAACGCGATAGCTACGTAGAAATTACATTATGACCAAACGACTGACATTCAGCACATTTATCGGTTCTTTATTTGGCATTGGTTTTATACCATTTGCCCCCGGTACTTTTGGTACGCTGTTTGCAGTTATAATTTATTGGTTTATCCCGGAATCGGTTTTTACTATCCCCAATGCCGCTTATTATTTCGGCGGATTGGCAATCTTGTCCGTGATCAGTGCCTTGATCTCGACCAGTGCCGAAAAGATCTTGGGCAAAGATGCGGGAACTATTGTCATAGACGAACTATGTGGTTATTTCGTGACCGTGGCACTATTGCCCAAAACCATCCCTGTGCTGATTTACAGCTTTATCCTATTCCGGGTATTTGATATTGCAAAGCCGTTTCCGATCAAGCAATCTCAAAATATTAAGGCAGGATGGGGTGTGACCGTGGACGACCTGCTGGCAGGTATTTATGCCAATGTCTTGATCCAAATTCTAATAAAATTATACCCGAAATTCTTCGGAACAATATAGGAGAACAAATGAACTACATATTACTACAAGCAGCTGCCCCCAAGGGCTTTGACCCCACCCAGATCCTTTTTTTCGTGGCGATCTTCGCTATCATGTATTTCCTCATGATCCGTCCCCAGCAAAAACGCGCCAAAGAAATGCAAAGAATGCTCGAAAGTCTCCAGGTCAATGATAAAGTCATTACTGCCGCAGGGATTATCGGACGTATCGTGAGCATCAAACCGGACAAAAACGTGGTGGTTATAGAAATCGACGAAACCAATAAGATCAGAGTAGATTTTCAGAGATCAGCAATTGTTTCGATCCTGAATATCAACGACAAGGCTGTAGCTCAATAATAGGAATTTTTTCATGAAAAAGGAAGCTCAACTACTACCGATCCATATCTTTGGCGACGATATGTTGCGTCAAAAGCTAAGCCCGGTAGTAGTATATGACGACAAACTACACGAATTTGTACATGATTTGACTCACACGATGTATCTCCGTGACGGTGTAGGTCTGGCTTCCAGCCAAGTAGGCAAAAACTTACGGGTGTTTGTCATCGACCTTGAATGGTCTCATGAAGATGGGAAACCGGAACCGATTGTGATGATCAATCCCGATATTTATAATTCCGAAGGTGAAATTGAGTATGAAGAAGGCTGCATCAGCGTACCCGGGGTATATGCCACGGTGCGACGCCCTTCCCGCATAGAATATTCATACTATGATATCAACGGTATTCAACACCACGAGATAGCAGAAGGCTTTAAAGCTGTAGTTATCCAACACGAAAACGATCATTTGGATGGAGTGTTGTTTATCGATCATTTGAGTAGTTTATCCAAACTCAAGATCAAGAGAAAGCTCAAAGAACTGCAGAAAACGGCTGTTAATGGCAGTAATCTTCGCCATGATATCTATGATCCTGAGGCGTAACATAAGGCTATGAAGCAGCTCTCGCTAGTATTCATTGGCACCTCAGAATACGCTGTACCTGCACTGAAAGCACTGGTCGATTCCAAAGACTATTGCCCTCAAATAGTGATCAGCCAGCCCGATCGACCCAAGGGTAGAAAGCTGCAATTTGCTGCCAGTCCTATTTCCGAACTGGCACAACTATCAGGGCTGAAACTGCTCAAACCGGAGACGATCAATTGTGAGGAAGTACATCGTGCTGTGCAAGAGCTCAAACCGGATTTGATTGTTACTGCCTCATATGGCGGGATGATTGGGAGAGCGATCCGCAAAGTGGCAAAGCTGGGAGCCGTAAATCTGCATCCTTCGCTGTTGCCGAAATACCGGGGAGCATCGCCGATCCAATCTGCATTAATGAACGGAGAGACAGCAACGGGGATTACGATCTTTGGTCTCAATGCCAAGATGGATGCCGGTAAGATACATAAACAAATGCGAGTCGGGATAGATCCCAATGACAATTACAGCACTCTCCAAGAGCGTTTGGCAGAGCTCTCGGCACAGCTGCTGCTGGACTATCTGGCAGATCTGCAAGCCCATGCAATACAGCCCCTGGCTCAAGTAGATCAGGATGCGACATACACTGCCAAGATCGAAAAAGAAGATCAGCTCATTTGCTGGAATCAAGATGCCACCCGGATTCGAAACAAGATCCGCGCCCTTACCTTTTCCCCGGGAGCATACCAGTATTTTCGGGATTTACAAATCAAGATTATTTCCACATCAGTCCTGGATGAGCCTGCGAACGGTGTCCCCGGGACGATAGCAGATATCATCAAAAACATAGGTTTTACCATCAATACCAAGGATCAACAACTGCTGATCCAAGAACTCCAACCCGCCGGTAAAAAAGTAATGACAGCTTGGGCATACCACATTGGAGCCCGAGTCAATATCGGTGAACCATTTGAGAGGTTATTATGAAAGAACACTACTTTTCAGTGATAAAGTTTCCGGTCT
>PHBQ01000117.1 GCA_002841975.1 Candidatus Cloacimonetes bacterium HGW-Cloacimonetes-1 | reverse complement strand
TACGATTTGAGAGCATATATATTCCGAATCGGGTTTGTACTATAATCATATAATCCGGTTCTGTCAAAAATGCATGTTAGGACTTTGTCAACAGCCTGAACCTCGGAGAGGTGATACTGTTATAGCCTAAGGTGGAGCGCAGCGGAACCTCAGGTATGATCCACCCTAACCAGCCTGAGCCCTGGAGGGGCGACATTTCAGATAGCTGGATGAAAACGAAATCATAGCGAGTCCCATCGGGACGGCATATTGATAAAACAATGGAAGGTGTGATTATTTGCAAGATATGGCGTCCCGATGGGACTCTCTGGCTCGTTGTGTTGAAAAAGTGCAGTGTCATCTTGCCGATGAAGCGCAATTCGCCCCTACTGTCCATATGCGGAGCTTCGGCAAGCTCCGGTACGAAGATCTACCCTTACTTGACTTTGATAGTCTTCAGGGTCTGGGTGAGATTGGCGCTCTGCACACGGATCAGGTACATCCCGGTGGGAACATCTGCGCCGTTCCGGTTTTTTCCATCCCAGCCAAACATCTGCTCCGAACCATCGGAATAGCCTTTGAACAGTTCCTTTACCACTTCACCTTTGAGGTTATAAACACGGATCTGGAGCGGCACAGCCTTGGTGCTATGCAGTGTGAAGGAGGTATTGGAGCGGAAAGGATTGGGATATGTATTTTGCAAAGAGAAAACAGCGGGTATCTGGACTTCATCGTCCACGGGTGATGTACCGGTACTGATTGAGACATTAACAGTGGAATTTGCCCCTAAATTGACGCGTACATAGCAAATATTGAAGGCACCGGAGCGATCGACCTGTTCCAAAACTCCACCGGTTACGTTGTAGCTATAGCCACCGGAAGGCATCTTGAACTCGATCAGACTGTTTTCAAAGCCAATGCTTTGTCCGTTGTAAAGTGTGGCTCGGACGCTATCTGCCAGACCGTAGTTATTGGGAAAATAATTTACGCTAATACTAGATCCACTGGCTCCCGCATAGATCGTATTGTATGGTACGAGTGTGGAGCCATTGACGCGGATGATGCGATAGGCGCGATTGCCGTCGCATACACTGCGGGTAGAGAGATTGAAAGGCTGTGAAGTAATTGATCCGGAATTGGAGTGGATATGACCCCAGAGAGCCATATCTACGTTTGAAGCCGAGAGGCTGATTTGATCGGAAAAATCGTAATGGTAAAACAGTACTTTGTTTTCGAGCGGACTGCTGTTCAGTTCCATATTTAACCAAGTCAATTGCGGATATGTAAAGCTCTGAGAGCCGTAAATATTGGTTCGCCAGTTTTCATAATTATCGTATGCTTCCAGCCCGATAAACTGGGTATTGCCGTAGTTAAAACTATAGTCTTGGGTATGTAGTGGCCATGTGGTGCTGGAATTATCCAGCCATTTCCAGCCAAAATAACGCCACCAGTTGCGACGTGAACTGCCAGCGGGCGGAGGAGTGGAATTCCAGCCACCGATATCGTGATTTCCCGCTACCAGATAAAATGGAATCTCAAATTCGGAGAATATCTTTTGGAGCCATCCAAACCAATACAGCCCGTTGAAGTTTTCCATCTCTCCTTCGTTAAATATATCACCGGTAATCAAGACAAATTCCGGACGAATGATATTCAAATCTTCCATCACGGCACGGAAATCCAGAACTGAGGTCGAATCCACATCCCAGCCTGCACCGGGATAAAATATACGGGTCGGCATATGCAGATCCGTCAAATGGGCAAAATAGTAATTTGTACGGCGTGAGGGCAAGACCTGGACGGCGTTGCGAGTGATGTCACTGATTCCACCGGAAGCCAGGACCTGGAGATTGTAAAGCTCGTAAACCGGTACATTGGGGATCGTCACAGAGAGCAGCCAACGATCTGGCGAAGTGACATACTCGGTCGAATTCACTGTCAAAGCAATAGTCTTGTTTCCATGCAGCAGATTTGCTTGCCAGCCAGAGGTGGTCTGAGGTGCGACGCAAGTAATAGACATCGTCTCACCGGGGATAACTATTTCCGGAACGTTCAAGATCGGACGCTGGATCACGGTGAGAGTATCTCCCAGTGAATTGTAGCTGCTATTGATGATCACCGTGCCATTAATGACGTTAGTCAGAGTATTGCCATCAAAGATTACATCGGTAGCGGTAATCTGGCTGGTGCCGGTGTGAAAGCCCATGAAATTCAGATTGAAGAGTACACCGCTATTGGTGATGGGAGCTGCATTATTGAATACCATGGATAATGTTCCGGGCTGAGATGTAGCAGACAACCCTCCTCCGGCAGTCAGCGTTCCGGCGGAGCTTGTAGAGATGTACTGCAGTATATTCGGGTTGTAGCTGATATTCATCTGGAAATCACTAAATGTGTTTTGAGCAGAGATGCCATTAATATATACCGGGATTGCAAAATTTGAGGATAGAGACTGCTGCTGAGCGGGGATCGATAATGAAATTGTGGAGTCGTCTGAGGTTAGATCCGAATTGGAGCGGGGATTGAGCCCAAATATGCTGTAATTGTAATCCACAATGCCCACTATCGAGAGGAAAGTAGTTCCCACCAAGACGTTTTGCCAGGTGTGGTCGAGGTTAAAAAATCCGTTATCTACCTGGCAGCTGCCACTGCCGTCGGTGATATAAAATTCCTGATAGTTGTTGGGAGCAGCATTCACCGTTACGTCCTGGACTTTGACCAGACATCCTTCCCATTGTTCTGCCGTCACAGCGCTCATCAGGCTACCGGTGCTTACCAATGCAGGATCCGGCAAGGCATTTCCACTGCTGATAATCTGGTAATTTGTGATATTCGACATTTCTGTGAGGTTATAGTATTCTACGATCGTGCCTGTGATGCGGATGAGATCTCCGACTTGCGGCTGGTACTGGTTTGAATAGACAAACAAACCAGTGAAGGGTCCACTCACGCTGTCTGTAAGATAAAATCCAAAGCTGGAAGAGGATGAGCCTGTATAATACCTGCTCCCACTGACCAGAGCTTGAACTGTTACCACTTGATCTTTGAACGGAGAATCTCCGCTGGGGAATGAGGTATATTGGATATCATAGCAAGAGCGAACCTGTGCAGAGAGCGACAAAGCCGACAGCAATATTGCGATTAACAGTGTGAGTTGTAGTGTTTTATTCATCCCAAATTTCCTAACCTTTGAATTATATATACTTAAGGCTACAAACGATGCACAATTTGAGCCGTATTCATTAAAAAGACATTTCCTCTAGTGGCAAAGGAAGTTAACTACTCCAAAATCTAGCCATTGCTTGCTCTGATACAATGATAGTACCAGTCAAGCTCTTAACCTATTATCTTGGCGATGATAGCTTTGACGGTGTCGATCGGGATGGCAAATCCGATGCCGATATTACCGCCACTACCGGAGAGGATAAAGGTATTGATACCGATCACTTCACCATTGATATTGACCAAGGGACCACCGCTGTTTCCGGGATTGATCGCAGCATCTGTCTGGATCATATTTTGGTAACTGTGCTTGTCTTCCCGAGGGGCAAAATTACGATTGAGAGCAGAGATCACGCCTACCGAAACACTGGGATTGGAGTCGTTCATCAAAAATCCATAGGGATTACCAAAGGCGATCGACCATTCACCGATGATGAGGTCTCGGGAGGTGCCAAGAGTTGCCTTGGGAACTTTGTTTCCGCTGATCTGGAGCACTGCGATATCGTGTACCATGTCTCCACCAATGATTTTGGCATTAAACTCCCGTTTGTCCGGCAGCACTACCGTGATCTGAGTCGCACCGCTCACGACATGGGCGTTGGTGATGATGTGTCCATCATCGTCAAAGATTACTCCGCTTCCGATGCTTTGCACCTGGCGCTGTGTCGGGAAGAAATCAAAAAAAGGAAAGCCATAGATGTTTCCGCCCCGCACGATCTCGGTCTTGATCACGTTCACGCTCACTACTGCCGGCTCGACCATTTCCACAGCATTGGTGATGGCATTTTCACGGGAAGCTAAAACATCTACTGTTTTATTGGCTTTGGCACTATTGAACATTGTAGACAGAGGCTGGGTTCCGGGAGCAAATCTACTGATCAAAGCCATGCTAATTCCGGCGTTAATGAGGAGGATTATCAGTAATAGGATGAACCAATTTGAATTTCTCATTTACAAATTCTCCATATGCAATAATGATTTATGATAAATCTAGTCTTGGGGCAGTGCCCTACTCCAATACAGGTGAGGATTCGATATCTGTTCAGAAAACCTGATGCATCACATCAATATTACACTATCTCTGTGTGCAGCAGCATACTTATCTAGTCTGCACACACTGTCTTTGAGCATAGCCGTCTAAAAACAACCTATACTAGGAATTTCTTGATGGCAAATTCGATCGCTTTGATACTGACTATTGTATCAAAGCATGGTCCTTTGGGACGTTCATTGAGTAGTGCGTAAACCGGATACTTCCAGCTCTCGCGTACACCGTCGGACAAATCGCGGTGGCATGCAACAGCTACTATCACATCCGGGGAAATATCTTTGATCAGTTTACGAGCCAGTGATCCACCCGTAGCAACCGCAGTTTGGACTTGATAATTACTCACCATTCTTTTTATTGCTGCAATGTCGCACTTTCCGCATTCCAAACAATCGTTCACTTCGGTGGTAATGCGGATCTTACACTCGGAATTTTGCAGACAATGGGGTAAAAGGACGAGGATATTTTGCTTTTCTATCCCGGTATTATTGGTCAATACTATCTCGTTATTGAAGTGTAAAAAAGACTCGACAGTCGATATCTTGTTTTGAAACGTGATGACCGACAGCCATTTTGCCAGATAGTAATAAATATTGAAGAGCATCCATTTGCAATAGAGGCGGATAACTCGGGATTTGATCTTTTCATGGGTAGCCAATAAAATCATCATCCAGGTACTGATTAAGAGTATCAATGACACAAAGACCACAGTGTAGATGATGGTATTGATCAGGGACAATCCCAATTGATGGTAGCTGCTCCAGGCAACTCCGAAAAAAGTGCCCAAAAGGACAATCAAGCTCAAGCTTACGAAGACCGGAAACTTT
>PHBQ01000116.1 GCA_002841975.1 Candidatus Cloacimonetes bacterium HGW-Cloacimonetes-1 | reverse complement strand
ACCGGATTCGCCTCCGACCACATTGGTATTTCTGATATAATCGAGAACCGAGGTTTTACCATGATCGACGTGTCCCATGATCGTAACCACAGGCGGTCTGGAGACTTCTTCAACATCTGTAAAGAGTTCCTTACCACGATCCAGGATATCTGTGCCATACTCGTCTTCAAAATGAAACTCAAACTTAAACTCATCACAGATCATTTCCAATGAATCGCGATCCAAACGCTGGTTCATGGTAACTAACTGACCCATCATGAAAAACTTGGATATTATTTCGGCAGCCGAGACATCCATTATTTTTGCCAATTCACTGACTGAAGTAAATTCACGGATTACAATTTCGTTACCGGTACGATCCGATACTTGCTGTGCTTCTCTGTGATACTTTTTGCGTTTTGCAGTCTTCTGCAGCGTCTTTTTGATATTTCTGGAGATGGCGGCTTCATCGATTTCGACAACTTCCGTGACGCTGGTTTTGGCTTTTTTGGTACTTTGGATCAGGGCTTTTTTATGTTTGCTTTTATCACCTAATTCTTCGTGGCTAATCTTGGCTTTTCCAAATTTCTTTGGTTCTTCCGGTTTTGGGGCTTCAACAGGTGCTGCTGCGGGCTTTTTGCCTGCATAAGTGCTGCCGCCTGTTCCCGGACCACGCCTGGCATCACCGGGACGACTGGGGGTGCTGGGACGATTGGGGTTGTATCTACCGGCTCCAGCAGGTCCCGAAGGTGTTGATGGAGTATAGGGACGATCGTTTGGCCGATCGTTAGAGCGATAGGTACTGGGTCTATCTGTTGGCCGCGGCTGATTACGATCTGCTGGCGGTCTATTGTCGTAAGGTCGATTATCATAGGCAGGCCGGGGTCTGGGTTTATCAGCTTCGGCGCTACGCTCAGGCTTGTGTTCATACTGCTTATAAGGCTGGCGAATAACCAATTTCTCGGTCGCAGGTGTCGTTTCCTTTTTCGGCTCATTAATGGCTTTTGGCTCATCATCAGTGGCATTGTCCGATAGTTCAGGAGTCGCAGATACATTCACAACGGGCTCTGTAGGTCTTTGAGGAGTTTCCACATTTTTGGATTCCGGTTTCCCGGTCTCGACTACTTCGCTGTGTGCGACCGCAGCTTCCTGTGGAGCTATTTCTTCAGCAGGTGCATCATGTTTGGTTTTTGCAGCCTGGCGCATCTCTACAAAACGCTTTCTGTCTTTCTCAGCTCTTTTCTCGGCATCAATTTGTTCGTTGTATTTGACTCGTATCTTTTCGGCTACTTCTTCTTCAATCAAGCTCATATGACTCTTTGTGATCACACCTAAGTCGGTGAGATGCTTTTTGAGAGCCATTGTACTGATTTTGAGTTCCTTTGCTAACTCATGTACTCGTATCGGCAAGGTTCCTCCATTAATTATCCGCTGTCCAGTATTCAAGGATTTTGACAGCAAATCGCTTATCCGTTAAGCCGATGATTCCGGTTATCGGCAAACCTAATGCACTGCTGATCTCATTCTGGGTCAAGATTGAGATTATCCGGACATTGCTTTGTGTTTCTTCTTTTATTCTTAGCAACTTGTTGGTAGAATTCTGTGAAAGATCTGCAGCCAATACAATCAAATGCAATTTGCCATGATTGATGCTGCGAATACAGGCATCGCTGCCGTGAACCACCATCCCAGCCTTACGTGCAAATTGAAGGAGGGTTAGTATCTTTTGTTCCTTTTCTTTCATCAGTTCTTACAAGTCCTTATCTTTTTGTCTTTTGAGACATCCGTAGATGTCTGTTATGGTGCCGTTTCAACCATTTTGCCAGTGCAATCTTGCACTCCGGAGTATCGCATAGGTAATATTTCCGTACTTCGATCCTATCTTTCAGATCAAAGACGGCACTTCCACCCATGATAAAGAAATTCAGCAGTTGATAATGGTCAATCTTTTTTTTGCAGATCACGCATGATCGCAAAGCGATATGACCTTTGTTACTGCTTTGGTTTGGCATGCTTAAAAATACTTCGCAGCTTCCTTGAGACGTTCGGCACTCTTTTGCCCAATGCCTTCGAGGTTACAGAGTTCGTCCAAAGATGCCATAAATACATCTTGAACCGAAGTGTATCCTGTTTTACGCAGGATTTCAGCAATCTTGGGAGTGACGCCATCCAGCTCTGTAATATGGCTGATGGTTCTTCTTTCCTTTGCCATCTTCTCTTCAAATTCTGTTTCAGTAAAGATATCTATCTTCAAGCCGGTCAGTTTTGCTGCCAGTTTCACGTTTTTGCCTTGTTTGCCTATAGCAGTGACTTTATCAGAATCCTGCACAATCACCGAAGCGGCTTTGGCACGTTCTATGATCACTCTTTTGATGCCATCTATGCCCAAGGCATTTTCTATCATCTTTTCTACATCTTCACTATGGACGACGATATCAATTTGTTCTCCGTGCAGTTCTTTGCGAATGGAATCGATCCTGGTACCTTTGACACCGACGCAAACACTAATGGGGTCCATCTTGGGATTATCTGTTTCCAGTTCTATCTTTGTCCGGATTCCGGGCTCTCTCACGATTTTCCGGATCCGAATCACGCCATTGTATATTTCCGGGATCTCTGCTTCAAACAGTTTTTTTACAAATTCCGGATTGGTTCTGGACAAGACGATTACAACGCCGGAAGCCTGAGCACGAATGCTCACGACATAGGCTTTGATATGTTCTCCCACGCGATAGAACTCGTTTTCGATCTGTTCATCTGCGGGTAGCAACGCATCGGTGTAACCAATATCTATTTTATACGCACCGTTTTGTTCATCGATGGTCTTGATCCTGCCGGTCACGATCGTGTTCTTTTGTTTGTTAAAATCGTTTGTGATCTTATCATCTTCCAGTTTACGGATCTTGTCGATAATATTACGTTGAGCTGTCTTTACCAATTTCGGTTCAAATTCTTGCAGGCTCATAGTACGCTTGATATAATCGCCTAATGCTGCTTCACGTTTGTAGCTCTGCTTTGCATCGATCAACGCGATTTCACCCAGATTCCGTTCTTCTTCCACGACTTTACTCAAAAAGGAAGCATAGATAGATCCGGTCTTTTCGTCCACAAAAACATTCAGTTCGTTTTCAACGTCGAGCTTTTTGGCCAATGTAGAAGTAATCGACTCGAGAATAATCTCCTGGATCAATTCTTTATCAAGCCCTTTGATTGAGGCAAGCTTTATTACAGCTTCCAATATATTAGCTTTCATCTTCTTCTTCTCTCCCTCTGGGGATGCCCATATATACTGTTTTTGCCCTGGATATTGTCGAGAATGGAATCTCTATAGTAGTCCCCAGATCATCTAAAACGATGGTATCCGGATTCACTTCCAGCAAAGTACCCATAGTGGATTGCTTCCCTGTATCATCCTGCCATTGAACGCTGACCTTTTCGGTGATTGCGCTCATATAATGCATTTTGAGCTTCAGGGGACGTTCCAAGCCGGGTGATGAAACTTCCAAATAGTAGCGGTCTGCTATGAAATCAAACATATCCAGCTCATCAGCCAATTTACGGCTAAACTGAGCACACTCGCCCAAAGACACTCCACCAATCTTGGTAAGGTATACTATTATGATTCTGCCCTTTTGGCTGATCTTTTCGTCTATGTCGTAAAGGGCAAGGTGCATTTCCTGGCAAATTTTCTTGGCAATTTCTTCAATCTGCGGTCGATAGTGTTCCATCATTTTGCTGACCCCTGTATTCAGTTTTGAATCAAAAAAAATAGCTAACCATGTAGCTAACTATATGTTATACATATATCTATATAATAAAAAGCGCTGACAATTCTGTCAGCTCGCTCACGTCATTACCTTGATATATTATAGTCCGATAGTGTCAAGACAAATCTTGATCCGCTCCCTCCATCCATCACTCAAGCAGTGGCGGGATCAAACACCATCGGCCTTTGAATAATCTGTCTAACCGAGGAATTATATCTTACAGTTTTCCTCTTATTCCTTGATCCTTACCGCTGTGCCGGAGACTGCCACCATCAGCATACTCTGACCTATTACTTCATAGTCTATATCTATTCCTACGATCGCATTTGCACCCATGCGCAGTGCTTTACTACTCATTTCCTGCATCGCGACGTTCCTGCCATCGGCAATCTTTTCTTCATAAGCACCGCTACGTCCGCCCACTATGTCTGTGATCGAAGCCATAATATCTCGCAGCACGTTGGCACCCATGATAGCTTCACCGGTCACAATACCGTAATAATACTCAATGGGATGTCCCTCGACAGTCGGTGTGGTCGTGATAATCATAAAAACCTCGTCATTTCTTCATATAGTCATCATATTTCAGCCACACTGCCGTGTCAACAACAATCACCAGCATTTGGCTTGCAGAATAGGAATCTATTTGATCAGTACAAAGCGCTTTGGCTTTGAGTGGTTTGCATCTCTCTGTTTTATGAAATATACACCTGTGGATATTTTCGGGTTAGTTGAGCTCGACAAGTTCCAATCCAACTGGCCGGATTCATCCATTTGTAAGGTCTGAATCCGTTGTCCTTTGATGTTGTAAATGTCTATTTCCCCGGGCTTCTTCGCTTGAGAACGTATGGTAAGTGCTTGATCCATCCGTACCGGATTGGGATAGACCTGCAGATCACAATCCGGCATCATCGCTACTACATCATCACCGGAACTCGACACACCTACATTGAATCTGTAAACTTTCCCACCATTGATGACATACAGTTTGTTATCATAGTTATAGGTGGTACATGAGGCGGGAGCATATGAACTGGCAGGAAAGAGAAACTCGTGAACTTCCGGAGCGTCATAAGTCCATAGTACCCGGATGGCAATGTAGTCCGGTGTCTTGTAGGAGACAGTGATAATATCATTTGAGAGAGCAGATAATTGGGGTCTTTGAGATCCGTCCCATACACTGTATTGTGCCCAGGGAAGCTGTTCAATGTGACTATTGTAACAAGCAATACGATAATGGTCCCAAGAGTGATGGCAGGATGATAATATTGATTCATCGCTTCCGAATGGGTAGATTTCGGTTGGGCTGTATCCCCAATCAATATCTTGCGAGACAAGATACAGGTATAATGAGTCGGTACCTACAAACTGGCACTCCAGCATACCATAATCTTCCACAATCCCGACATGGTGCATATAAAACTTGCCGTTAACCATCCCGGACCCTCCTATCACCCGACCAACTACGCTCATATTCATTACGTAGTCTATATATGACTGGGTGAATAGGATATTGCCTTCGGAGTCGAGTATAGTCCAAATTTCCGGAGCATCTTCAGACCCATAAATAAC
>PHBQ01000022.1 GCA_002841975.1 Candidatus Cloacimonetes bacterium HGW-Cloacimonetes-1 | reverse complement strand
CTTGAAGAGACTATAATAGAGAAAACGCTCCACCTGCTCCACTTGGTAACCTGATATATTACTTCAATAAGTTCATCGTATTCGTATGATCATCAACGCAAAAGCCATATACATAGTGTTTTCCGGCTGTGCCTTTATCAACCTTAAACCCGGCATCTTTCAAGCGTTTTGACAGTGTTTTTTGCTGAATTCTACGATTCTCGTATTGACTGCTAAACACATCGTAAAACTCTTTGAGCGTGCACTTTAGATCAACTCTGCGCGTGCAGCAATTATCGATTAAATTGTTCAAAATATCGACTTCTGAGATGTACTTTGCCATCAATTCCGCAGCTCGGACCGCGATTTCTGCCAAGTATGGCCTTTTCAGTCCTGCTCTACATGACCATACTCGATCCCGAGGTGATGCCCTCGTGTTCCGCTCGTGAAGCCCTAGTCGCACAAGGGAAGCGGCTGGGATGTTCTCCGCCAACATGAGGTATTCAAATAGCATTGGATGAACGCCCACCAATAGTCCTTGACAATTTTTAGGTGCATTGATTTAGGATGCTGTAAGGTGATCAATATGAATGATAAAAAGAACATCCTGCTCTGCGTAACCGGTGGAATAGCAGCCTACAAAGCAATAGACTTGGCAAGTGCCTTGATCAAGAACGGCTACAATGTAAAAACCGTCATGACCCGGCATGCCTGTGAGTTTGTGACTCCGATCAATTTTGAAGCGATTACTCATAATACAGTACATACAGAACAGTTTATGGATAATGACCCTATCCCCCACATCACTCTTGCAGACTGGGCAGATATGATTGTGGTAGCTCCTGCTACGGCAAATATTCTCTCCAAAGCGGCTCAAGGAATAGGTGATGACCTCTTATCCTCTCTACTGCTTGCCCACACCAAACCTGTACTATTTGTCCCTGCCATGAATGTTCACATGTATGAACATCCAGCTACAGTTGGTAACGTACGGATCTTACGATCTCGGAGTAACCATGTTCTGGAACCGAGTATCGGGCTCCTGGCTTGCGGTTATAGCGGCAAAGGTAAGTATCCACCCAACGAAGAAGTTTTAGTCGCTATTGCTACGTATATGGAGCATGGTGAAGACTTGCACGGCATCAAGTGCCTGATCACCGCAGGAGCTACGTCTGAAGCTATAGACCCGATGCGGATGATTAGCAACAAATCCAGCGGCAAAATGGGGATCGCTCTTGCCAGAGCAGCCACTCTGAGAGGCGCTGAGGTGACACTGATCGCTGCCAATCCCAAAGTTACTGTTCCATATCAAGTTCACAAATTGATCTCTGTAAACACTGCCCAGGAGATGCACGCAGCGGTAATGGCTGAGTATCGCGAACAGAACTGGATTATCAAATGTGCTGCGGTATCAGATTACCGTCCGCAATCCGAAGCTATACAAAAAATTAAAAAAGGATCGTCCTTGACATTGGAATTGATCCCCACCCTAGATATCCTGAGCGAACTGGGAAAGCTTATAACGCCTGCTCAAAAACTCATAGGCTTTGCCGCTGAGACGGAGAACATCCTTTCTAATGCACGTGCCAAGCTCATAGCCAAAAACTGCGATCTCTTGATAGCGAACGATTTGAAAGTGGCCGGGACCGATCATACAGACGTGACAATCATTTCTAAAGATACTGAATTAGCCATTTCTGGAACTAAGATTGAGGTTGCCAACGTAATTCTCAATCGTATCGCCGATCATGAATAAGCCATTACTGATCATAACCAGTGCCAACGGCCAGGTAGCTTCATATCTGGCGGCAGAGCTGAAAGACAGTTTTACACTGCTGCTCTTGTATCACAAGCGTGTTGATAGACTGGATGTGTTGCAAAATCATCCCGCTGTTATCCTCCGCCAATGTGATGCCACGCAGCTTTCAGAGTTGGGATGCATAATTAATGATGTTATTGATTTATATAATGTTACACCATCTTACTTAATCCATTGCGTTTCATTGAGAAGTGATGATGCTCTGGCTTTGGGGGATAGCGATCCGGAGCACTGGAAGAACGTTTTTGAGACAAACACCCTGTCCACCTACAACGCTCTAAGAGCATGCTTACCATTTATGCAAAACGCGAACTTCGGACGAATTGTGTTGTTTGGTTCCACAGTGGCAAGTAGCGGACTGGAAAATGGATCTGCCTATGCGGCATCCAAGGCGGCTATGGTAAACATGGTAAAAAGTATAGCCTTGGAATACGGAAAACACAACATCTTGATCAATTCTATATCACCTGGACCGATAGAAACGGATCTGGAAGCCGATTACGAAGGTGCATATCTGGAGTTTCGTCAGAACTACTTTAGCAAATATCAGTCCGAGGTTCCGACCGGGAAACTGGTCTGTAAAGAAGAGTTACTGCCTGTAGTGAAGCTTCTGATATCCAAAGACATTACAAATCTCACAGGCCAGGACATCACAATCAATGGAGGGAAATCATGACTTACCCAAAAGTGATGCTGATATTTATCTTAATCGCAATAATGTCCGGTGCTTTTGCCGCGAACAATTTACGCGACGGCGAAAAACTGGTTTATGATATCAAATACGGGATAGTGTCTGCGGCAGAAGCAAGCCTGGAACTAAATTCTATGACGTTTCAAGGTAAGCCAGTTTGGCAGATAGTTTCAAACTCCAGTACATACTCTTTCTTTGATGTGTTTTTCAAAGTCCGTGACAAAGTGGAGTCACTGTGGGAAAAGGACACCTTGCTACCCATACGCTTCACTAAACGTCTGAATGAAGGTAGTTACAAACAAATCCGGGTCCATAACTATGATCACGTAAGCGGGAGAAGCTTGTATCAAAGATGGAACTTTAAACGTGGTAAATTCACAAATAAAGATATCAAAATTCCCAAGGATACTCAAGACATCTTCAGTGCATTTTACTTGGTACGTATCATGGACTTGATGCCGGGAAGAAATGTCGTTTTGAACATCACTGCCGACGGTAAATCTATCGATACCGAAATCGTCGTTCATCGCCTGGAGACCATCGACAGTATATTTGGCCGCAAGGAATGCCTGGTGATCGAGCCTAAAATGAAAGGTGAGGCAATATTTAAACAATCCGGAAGGATCTGGATTTGGATCACAAACGACGAGTATAAGGTACCTTTGAAAATGGAAAGTGAAATCTCCTTTGGTTCTTTTGTGGCTATCCTCAAAAGCGCAGAAAACGTCCCCTATAGACAACAATGATAGATTTTGATGATATAAACACCTACGACTATGCATTGGACGAAAGTCTGATTGCACAGTTTCCGCTTCCCGAAAGAACATCATCACGCTTGATGCGCATAGTGCGAAACACCGGAACCATCAGTCACCACGTGTTTTCGGATATAGTGGAGATGATAGGTCCTGACGACGTACTGGTAGTCAATTCCAGCAAAGTGTTTCCGGCAAGACTTTATGGCTTCAAGGAAAACGGATCTCGGATCGAGGTATTTCTCCTGCACCACCTGGAAGCTGACACCTGGAAATGTATGGTGCACCCTGGGAAAAGATTGAAGAAAGAGCAGAGTTTGAAGTTTTCGGACAATCTATGTGGCTGGATCGGTGGACCTGATGAAGAGGGATTCCGCAACGTCACTTTTACATGTTTAACAGATTTTTGGGAAGAGATATACAGCATTGGTCATATCCCTCTCCCCCCTTATATCGACCGTCCGGATACCCAAAAAGACTGCCAAACCTACCAAACCGTATATGCATCAGAGCGTGGTTCTGTAGCGGCTCCCACTGCAGGACTTCACTTTAGCCTGGATTTGATGGACAAACTGCGCGCTAAAGATGTCAAGATTGCTGAAGTAGTATTACACGTGGGGATTGGGACATTCCGACCCGTCAAAACGGAGAAGATATCAGATCATATTATGCATTCAGAACACTGCTCTATCAGCGTTGAAACCGCGAGTCTGATCAACACTGCCAAAGCAGCACGCAATAGGATAATAGCAGTCGGGACGACATCCGTACGTACTTTGGAGAGTTTTTTTGAAGAAGGTCAATTGCAGAGCGGAAGTAAGTGGACAGATATATTTATCTACCCGGGAAAGAGCTTTCAAGTGGTTGATGCCATGGTGACCAATTACCATCTGCCCAAATCTACTCTCCTGATGTTAGTTTCAGCTTTTGCAGGTTACGATTTGATGCGCAGTGCCTATGAGATCGCCATTCAGGAACGTTACCGCTTTTTTAGCTATGGTGACGCGATGTTCATCGAGTAGGCGTGTGATTCTCAGTTTTCACTATGACATGGTGGACAGCACAATGACTGAAGTCGAAAGGCTCAAAACACACGTAAATATCCCTTTTTGCGTGAGTGCTGATGTTCAGACATCCGGTAGCGGTCGCGGGACAAATAACTGGCTCTCCCCCAAGGGTGGACTTTGGTTTAGCTTATGCCTACATTATGATCATACTGTGCCTTCGTTTGCACTATATGTGGGAGCACAAATCCATCAAGTTTTAACTCGGCTTTTTCCGAAAATATCCTCGGAGCTCAAAATCAAGTGGACGAATGACATTTATTGGAAAGACCAGAAACTGGCAGGCATTTTGTGTAAATACTACTCCGCCGAAAACCTGTATTCTATAGGAATCGGAATCAATACCAATAATTCCTTGGACAGCAGCTTACAAGCCATCAATGCTATAAACCTGAAAAAGTGTATTGGTGCGCCTATATCGAATACAAACTTGAAACAAATACTGTGTAGAAGTATCATCAATTTGCAGGAGCTGGGAACAGCTGAATACATTTCGTACTGTAATCTTCATCTCTATGGTGCTGGCAAGCATGTCAAGGTTGATATGGGAAATAGCACAATATCCGGCTCAATCCATCAAATCAATCCGGATGGAGCACTGAGCATCAAAACAGAGAACGGAACCCAAGATATCTACAGCGGCAGTTTACAATTCTGATCCCATAAAAAAGCCGGAACATATTGCTCCGGCGTTTAAGTGACATTTATCAAACATCTGGTTATTGCTTATTCTGAAGCTTTGACCATGAATCCTTTAAAGTAAGAATACGATTGAATACCATTTTATCCTCTGAAGAATCTAAATCTACGCAATAGTATCCCTGACGCATGAATTGAAAACGATCTCCGATCTTCGCATCGATGATACAAGGCTCGGCAAGACTATTCGTAAGAGTGATCAGGGAATCCGGATTCATATACTCTTTATAGTCTTTACCGGGATCAGTTTCCGCAGTATTATGGAGCGTGAATAACTGATCGTAATTTCTTACTTCTATGGGGATCGCATGTTTTGCACTTACCCAGTGAATAGTTCCCTTTACTTTTCTGCCATCAGCAGTTCCACCTCCTCGTGATTCAGGATCATAAGTGCAGATCAGTTCGACAATAGAACCGGATTGATCTTTAATGATCTCTTTACAGCGGATGTAATAGGCATGTTTGAGACGTACTTCATTATCTGGAGTCATTCTAAACCAACCTTTAGGTGGGTTTTCGGCAAAATCATCACGATCGATATAAATGGTTTTTGCAAAAGGAACATTCCGTGAACCTGCATCAGGATTTTCCGGATTGTTCTCTGCTTCGAGCATTTCTTCATAGTCATTGGGATAGTTCTCGATAGTAACTTTCAAGGGATCCAATACTACCATAATGCGGTTTGCATTACGATTCAGGTTTTCCCTTACGCAAAATTGCAATAATCCGAAATCTACGATAGATGCAGCTTTTGCGACTCCAATTCTATCACAAAATTCGCGGATGGCTTCCGGTGGATAGCCACGGCGTCTCATGCCTGCTATAGTCGGCATCCTAGGGTCGTCCCAGCCGTTTACATAATTACCTTCCACCAGTTCCAAAAGTTTTCTTTTACTCATTACGGTGTAGCCAAGATTGAGCCTGGCAAATTCGATCTGCTGTGGGTGGCAAGCTACGGGAAGCTGATCCAGACACCAATCGTAAAGAGGACGGTGATCTTCAAATTCTAAGGTGCAAATCGAGTGAGTAATCCCTTCAATGGCGTCCGAAATACAGTGCGTATAATCGTACATGGGGTAAATCACCCATGTGTTGCCGGTGCGATGATGCTCGGCTTTTTTGATGCGATAGATCACAGGATCTCTCATGTTGAGGTTAGGAGAGTTCATATCGATTTTGGCACGTAGTGATTTGGTGCCCTCTTCAAACTCACCAGCTTTCATTCTGCGAAAGAGATCAAGATTCTCTTCAATACTGCGATCACGATAGGGACTAGGTTTTCCCGGAACCGTGAGGGTTCCACGGTATTCTCTGACTTCAATGGGAGTTTGATCACAAACAAATGCTTTCCCGTCTTTGATCAGAAGTTCTGCATAAGCATAGAGCTGTTCAAAATAGTCGGAAGCGTAAAACAGCTTGTCCTGCCAGTCAAAACCGAGCCAGCGTACATCTTCCATGATCGAATCTACATATTCCACATCTTCGGCAGTCGGATTGGTATCGTCAAATCTTAAGTGACATGCGCCTTGATAGTCTCTGGCAATACCAAAATTCAGACTGATGGATTTGGCATGACCGATGTGGAGATAGCCATTAGGTTCCGGCGGGAAGCGAGTAACTATCTTTTGATGTTTGCCGGCAGCAAGGTCCTTATCTATAATAAATCTGATAAAATTCGAAACCGGGGATTTATCTTCAGTGCTTTCTTTGTTATCATCTATTGTTTTCATGATATCCTCTTTCACAAATCTTTAAAGATCCATTTTATACAGCGGCTTTTCACGTCAAGTCGAATAAATATCATGCACTTGAAAGGGGAAGATTTACCCTGTGTGGACATATTCCCCACATCCTGGATCAATGCAGTAAGTGTAAAACATCAGTGATTGAACCCTATTATGCTGGTATATATAGCCTTACAACAGTTTTGATGATTGTATGGATTATGGCACATAGTATGCTCTATATATGTGTAACTACAATATCAGGAGAAATAATGTTAGCCAAGACAATCATGAATCAAGCAAATATTGAAAGCATGGTTTCAAAGGAGCTTTTGGACAGATCCTTTAATAAATCCGGTCTTTGCGCGTATTGTTCTCGTAATGTGAATTGTGTAGCCAGTCATGATAATGGGCTTGTTTATAATTGCGATGATTATGAAGCAGGAGAAGAAACACAGGGTGTGAACATGTTTTCCCGCTTGGACATAGCCTATGTAGATGACAACGAACCGATTTTGTACGGACTGTGTATTAAATGTCAAAATAGAGATGTATGCCAATTGAAAACCATCAATGGTGGAGTTTGGCATTGCATTGAGTACATATAGCTTCAACACATACCTCAACACACACACACGGGGGGCGCCCGCCCCCTATTTTTATATCAACTTCTTTAGATTTAGAAATACATCTGCCGCTTTGTTTACTATTTCCAGATAGTCAAATGCTTCGTCGATGTCTTTCCCGAAGCACAATATACCATGCTTCTGCCAGATGATCGTCTTTCTATTTGGAAGAGACTCGATGCTCTTGCGAGACAATTCCACAGAGCCCGGTTCAGAGTACGAAGTGAACCCTATTCCACCCGGTAAGTAGATCTTTAGTTCTGGCAGGAATTGAGATAAATCCACGCCGTGGTCGTACTCCGGAAGTTGGGATAGTACCACAATCGAAGTGGGATGTGCATGTAAAATCACAGTTTCATCTCTTCCTGCGGCACGCAGATACTGGTGAATGCTGAGGTGTGAAATCCATTCTGAAGTTGGTACCCGATTCGGGGGATAGTAAGCTGTACTGTCTTCATTCACTGCCACAAGGATGAGATTGGATAGCGGGTCACGTGCAATGTCTCTGTAACGAGAGCACGTTTTGGAAACAATATAGAAGTGTTGATATTCGGATAGTTCCTCGAAGAGTTCGAGCAGTGAAGTGATTTGGGCCGTGACATTCCAAGATATGTTTCCCGCATTTGCCTCTGCCCAACCGTTGTGCCAAATCCGCTCTGCAACATCTTGGATATGTGAAATTATCGGTTTTAGGGACACAGTATTCATTACCTGTTCAAAGATAGGTTCTAGCGCTTGAACAGAGAAAGAATATGACCCTGTGTAGTCTATAATCTCACGTGCTAACCTAACAGCTTCGAGCGGATAATCTCCCACTGCCGTTTCCTCGGAAAGTGTGATACCATCGCAGCCTTCATATACAGCATTTGCGACGTCCGAGATCTCGGCTCTGGTGGGATACGGAGAGCGTTGCATAGAACTCATCATCTGGGTGGCAATATATACAGGTTTGGCGTAGCTATTGCATAGACTGACCAGTTCTTTCTGGAGCATCGGAATCGAGACAGGATTTACATCATTGCCTAAATCACCTCTGGCTACAAAGAAGGCATCTCCAAGCGAGATAATCGATTCAGGATCCTGTATTGATTCCAGTGTTTCAAATTTGACCACAAGCGTAGGTTTCTGTGAGGATTGATTTAACAATGCGATGACGTCCCGCACATCGCTCGCAGCGCGAACCATTGATATAGCTAACATTTCTATTCGTTCTGATACTGCATAGTCTATTAAACTTCGATCATAAGCACTGATATATGGGATCTCGTGGTGTACGTCATTGATTTTAATATGGGCATTGGTTCTCAAAGCTCCGGAATTCAGAAACTGGATTTTGATTTGATCGATTCCGGCGGAAGTAATGATAGAACGCAGCTCTCCATTCATAAACAAAACGGTTCTACCGGTCATGTTTGGCATGCCAAAGACGGGGTAATCTGTTTGTAGAGCCTGAATCTCATCAGTAGGTACAAACTCTTTGGGAACCAGTATCAACTCATCATTAGCTTTGATTCTCAGTGTTTTGTCATATCCGGTTAAACGATACTCAGGACCCGGTAAATCTAGCATTATTTTAATAGACTCACGATCAATGCTGCTGCGAATCATGGACACAAGCGAAGATATTTCTTCAATGTCGGAGTGTGACGCATTAATCCGGGCAATTGTCATTCCCGCTGCTTTAAAATTTACCAACTGTTCAACACTGATAGTTGATGGATTTATCGTGCAAATTAACTCTATAGGTTTCATCTAATTCCTAATCTTACCTAAACTATTGGAAGCGCTATATCACTGATGCAGTGTTTATTTTTCTTTCTTTGCGGTTTTTTCACGACAGATCTTTTCAACTTCTCTGAAATTCACTTTACCACTCGCCATCATCGGAATGTCGTCTATGACGTAAAACTGTTTGGGGACGGCAATAGCAGGTAGCTCCTTTTTGAGCGCTTTCAGGACTGCGTGCATATCAAAATTACCGTTTGCGACAGCGGCTACCACATCAGCGCCTTTGATTTCGTTGGGAACATCGACTACACAGCAAATAACATCTTCAGGAAGCAAGCCACTCAGTAAGCTCTCAACTTTGACCAGGGACACCATCTCCCCACCTACTTTCACAAAGCGTTTGAGACGGCCTTTGTGCCAAAGGAAACCATCTTCGTCTATCATGCCGATATCACCTGTATCATACCAACCGTTACGGATGCGTAGTGATGTCTCTTCCAGATCACCCAGATAACCCAGCATCACCAAGTCACCCCGAACCATGATTTTTCCTTCTTGAGTAGGCCCGAGTACCTTATCTGTTTGAGCGTCCAAAATACGAACTTGGATCTCGGGGAGTGGTTTTCCTACACTGCCTAACTTTTGGAAAGTAGGAGTATTTGTAGAAATCACGGGACTTGTTTCAGTAGTTCCATAACCTTCAAATACTTGGATATTGTGTTTTTTCTTGAATCCATCATAGACTTTTTGCGGCAATTTATCTGCTCCTGCAATTGCATAACGAATGCTTGAGAAATCTCCGGGATCAGATTTTTGGAGATAACCGTAGAAGAATGCAGGTGTTGCCGTGATAACCGTAAGTTTGTAATCTCTTACAATGTTACTAACCACTTTGTAGTCCAGCGGATTGGGATATGTAACTATAGTGCATCCTAGGCATATAGGAAGCCAGAAATTGACTGTGAGACCAAACACGTGGAAAAAGGGAAGTATGGATATAAAACGGTCTTCAGAGTTGACATCAATAATCTGTGGAACGGTGTTCACATTGTGCAATATGTTTTTATGAGTCAGTTGCACCGCCTTGGGTTCTTTCTCGCTACCGCTTGTAAAAAGAATTACAGACACTTCATCTGTGGATCCACTATGAATCATTGTGGTGAGTATTTTATATGGCAATTTTGAGATCAGAGCTGCCTTGAGCTTTGCCAGAACAGTTACTTTAGCCAGTATATCTTCTATGTATATCATGTGATCAATAGGTTTGAGTTCTAGTTTATCCAGTAATTTCTTGCTGGTGATGATAGTTTTAAAATTACATTTATCACGGGCATACATCGAGTTTTCCATAGCTCCAGTAGCATAATTTATCATAACCGGGATCTTACCACACATCAAAGTACTCTGGATGGCTAGCATACAACCTGCAGAAGTTGGGAGCATGATACCCAAGTATTTGCCAGGCATTTTACATATATGCTCTTTTAATATTAGGGAAGCTATCAGCATCCTGCCATAGGTGTATTCTGTGTTGGTTGCTCTATCAATTACGGCTATTTTGGAAATGTTCTTTTTCGCTGAGAGTATGAAGCGATGATGAAGTTGAATCATATTATCCTCTTTATTTGATGATGTGTAACCAATCCTTGAGCAGAAAGTCAAGACGGCCGATTAACAGAGATACACGTGCCATAACTGTATAGCCAAATGATGCTCCAAAACTGATCATGAGAAACCAGATACCGATTCTGGATGGCACCGAGTATATCCCTTCTTTCTTGCGGCTAAAGTAAAAGAAGTATATGCCACAGATTGTACCTATTATCAAAAGGAAGTTTCCTACTATCTCAACTTTTGTAGCCCCAGCCAATGGATTGATCATCGTAGCAGTTAACTGGTTGAGAAAATCCGATTGCATATAGCGTAGCATGCTGATTCCTACAGCGGTTCCTATCACTACTGCGAGCGGATATTTACTGAGCCATTGCAAAGATGGGATCAGACGCAAAAGCATCATCAATCCCAGTGTTGCTGGTATGAGCAGGATCACGTTGTGACTAAAATCAAAGATCAATTTGTGAAACAAATTTGGTATCAGCACATTATAGATTAAGTAAATCAGGCCATAACCGGCTGACAAACCAATAAACACTTGTTCAGCAAACTTGTAAAACGGATTGTCTTTGAAGAGGAAACTAAAGATGCTAAGAGTGAAAAAAACTCCTATCCAGGTTCCAAGCACGCTCATGGTACTCACCATTACTTTCCTTCCTTTTTGCTATTGCGTTTTTTGTAAGCTTTAACATTTCCAATGGCAATAAAAACCAGTATCAATACATGCGCTACAGATTGAGAATCCATTTTCACAGTAGCAGGTCCCACAATACCCAGCAGCTGTTCGTATTCTGAAGCTGCTTTGAGACCACCCAACAGGCCATACAATTGATTCTGGCTATTAATGTATGGAAGGAATCCGGGGGCACTGACAGCAGTCGTTCCTCCCGCTACTTTTACTCCAAACATGTCGTGCGCACCCATTATCCACTGCTTGATACCCGGATCACCTGCGGACAAGGAAATCACGAATTGGATGTCTTTGAGAGATCTAACGGTTTTGAGTAGTGGAATATCTTCATATGGAATGGTTTTGGTGTCAGTTGGGAAGACACTTTTCATATCTCTTCCCATTGCTTGAATAGTAACCATTCCACCGGTTTTGTAACCAAGATTCACAAAATCTACTCCACTCTCTTTGGAAGGGTATTTTAGCAATAACTCCTGAAATGCTGCATCTGCCATTTTTACACCCATTGGCCATAAAGCAGTTGCAATGACTCTTTGGTTGTTTTTCCAGGCATGTTCAATCAGAGATATTGCCATCGGTTGCAGCTCTGTAGCTGTTGACGGATCATAATCAAAAGAGAGAAGTACTACGGAACCTTCCGGTGTATTATCCACCATATCATAGGTCATTTGGACGTGGGGAGAGACCTCTGAAGTCCATCCGATAGGAAAGATCAAAGGTAGCATGACAGCTATAAACAACACAATGAAGATGATCCGGCGTTCGGTTTGGCTATCAATCTTCATTCGTCACTTCCCAAGTATGATCTTTCGAGTCCTATGATAATCCTGAGGCTACTGCCTATAATGCCTAGGGAAGCACTCATCAGAATTGCTCGTTGCGCCGCTGAGGAAGGGTATGTCAGGATAAAATCTGTAAGATTCGGTAAGTGTAAAAAGCTAAGGCTCTTAGGCAACCATGATGTGAGCATGGGACCAAAACTGGTTCTACCTAGGATCACTATCACGGCGGTGATCATCAACAGGTTTGACTCAAAGCTCCTAATAATAAACGCTCTATATGCAGCTGATGCTATAAAAAAAGCTAGCAGTGAAAACATCGTTGACGACAGTGGTGTGATGCCATTGTCAAACAGGTAGTCAAAGGGTTTCTTTCCAATAAATGCCGAAATGGCTTCTCCATTACCCAAAATACCTCTCTGATCTTCCATACCCCAAAGTACTCCAAAAATAACAATAACCACTAGACTCACTAAGCTTGCCAGTGAGTACTGCCAATTCTCGGCTTTATGATATACTTTACTCGAGTTTACCTGCACTAGGCTCAATAATCCCAGAACAATAGCAAATCCTGATATGGATAAATACCAGTTTTCTAAAGTAGAGTTTATCATACTAAATGGTCGATGTGGTATGAATTCGGACGAAATAACTATCAGACCGACTATGAAAGTGATAAGCAATGGTATTGTTCGTTTCATATCTCACTATCCAACTGTAAAAAAGTTTTTGAACCCATGTAAACCCAGTATTTCAAAGATCACTCCGGCAATGGTCAAAACAATCAGCATGACCTTACCAAAATCGTGTCCCTTTAAACTACCTATTTGCTGTGGGTCGTTTGAAAGATAAGCTGAGGCGGCAAATAGCTCCTCTCCGATGAGGGTATAATCACAGGATACTATAAAAAAGGGAAGCTGGTGAGCTTGAGCAGTGCCCGCAGTTTGGATGGCACCAGTGCTAAACCCGGTCTCAGCCAAGATCAATGATTCGGCAAAGAAAGAACCCATAAAGAAGTTTGCAGCCGGTTGCTCTCGAAGCATGATCCCATCTATTCCGGCAACATATCCAAATTGATCATCGGTCAAATAGAAAATGTTCTGCTCTTTGTATGCATCAGGTTTTCCTACTTTCAGATATGCCTCTTTAACCACTTCGCGAGCTGCGGACATTACCATAGAGTATTTGCATGGTACTATGATATCTGTATTGTACTCCGCCGATCTTTGTGCCAAGTGACTCAATATCGAAAGGCTTGCTATGGTCTGGATATCATCAAGATCACCAATGCCGGGAATGAATAGGATAGGCTTACCTTTTTCTGTGGCTCTACCTACTGCTTCATCCATCGAATCAAGTCCGTTAATCCGTCTGATAAATAGAGCTTTTCCCCTTCTTGCTAAAGAGATAAAGTACATGATAGCCGTGCAGATCAATACCAGCAGTATCAACATTGATAGTTTGCCCATATAGAACCACTGCTCGGTTGCGACTCCGCCTTTGACAACTATTAAGCTATCTTTCCGATCAGAAGTATAAGCTGATATTCTGTATATTTGCTTTGCGTTTGCAAGCACATCAGAATCAATGTATTCTGTCTGTCCTTCAAAGAACACGCTTAAGGGTACAAATACTCCACTAGAATCTGCTTTTTCTAAAATAACGTGTTTCCACATAGGTTCATAATCAATTTTAATAGACAGCGCAGTCCCATTGTCCCAGGGCACGTCCAGAACCATGGTATCATGAACTGCATTCATCTTGCATACGTTCAGCAACGACAACAGAATAATGGAATATAGAATTCTATTTGTTTTCATATAAAAAAAAGACTCGGTGTTTGGCACCGAGTCCTTCCTGATCTATTTTTGGAAATTCGTTTTTATATTGTCCGTAAGACTGATAAGTTGTTTGAGCTGTTCTTGCGTATATGTGCCGGCATTATCAGCATCAATTATCGATTTGATTTCTTTTACCTTTACTTTAGCATTCTCAAAGTGGGATGCCTTGGTAATTACTTCAGAATTGATCAAGTCCAAATTTGCCATCAAACTATTCCAAGTACCTTTTTGGTTGAGCACCTTGGTTTTGTCAGCACTATAGTTCGAGTCTATCAAATAGGATACACGATTAATAGCTTCAGTCCAGCCACCCAAAAGCATCAAAGTATAATTGTCATAACTTTCAGATTCCCATAATTTAGCTTCTACTTGATCTTTCTGAGCATCAAGAGCTTTTTCCATATCTTCCCATTTTTCTTTGTCGATCATTGTCTTGATATCATCACCAAGACGATTGATTTCTTCATCCAAACCTAATAATGGAGTAAGCTTCATCATCTCATTGGATATATCGATCATCACTTTCTTGTTGTGACTGCGAGATGCAACGATAGCATCAGCGGTCAATAAACCAAGAGCGAAGGAATTACGAGAGATATCCTGTTTTGTAGAGAATACCTGCTTATTAACAGCTTGTGCGATGTTCTTTGATTCGACCATATCCAGGGCACGGAAAACTTCCTTGAAAGATGGTAGAGGGGCAAAAGTAGTAATCTGTTTTGTTGTCTCGTTTTCTGGCAAATTCTGTGTGTCCTGTTTACCCTTGCATCCACTAAGTATCAAAACGACCAGTGCAATCATGAGAGCTAACTTGCTTATTTTCATTAGTTCCTCCTATTCCTTAAATAAATATTTCAGTTTGATCATCGTAATGATGTTGAACACTACCAAATACATCAGTAGTATGAGCATATTAAAGTTCCATGTCCTGTAAATATGTGATCCGTATTGTTTGTAACTGGATAGAAACACGTTCTTTCCATAATTCAAATATCTGCCATCCATAACACTTACTGCAGAATTTAAGTACTCGTTACTAATTACATTTGGATCCCATTTCGATACTACGTGTTCTTTGTCTCTATTTATAGTAGACAGAAGTACCGAAAACTCCGCATGTGTGATGGTATTGTGTTTTAGCTTGTCGATATATGTCAATTTCTTTTTTTCAAGTGCGTAGAGCTTTCTATGGAATACGGTATTTTTGGCATATGACGTTGCGAGCCCCTCGAACAGCCACCTTGATGGAATAATCTGGACAATCTCAGGAATGGGGTTGGTCTTGATCAGTGTAATGGACTTATTCATGCGTTCGTATTCTATTACTGCTCCACCAAATATGATTTGCGGTATCAGTATGAGAGGCAATAGATTCACGATGGTTTTGTTGTCTTTAATGAAAGAGGAAGCCAGCAATCCGATGGAAAACCCAATCATTGATGCCATGAAAAAATAGGCAATACTATTTGTAAATACGCCCCTCATTCCTAATACCATCGATGATACGCTTGTATATAGGATCACCTGAATTATAGAGAATACAGCCAGAGCAACAAACTTCGATATCAGATAGTAACTGATTTTGAGATTCATCATTTTTTCGCGTAGGATGATTTTCCGCTCATCATAAATCTCTTCAATGCTGTTTGATAAACCCAAAAATATGAATGCTATTAACGACACGAAAACATATATCCCAATGTTTGAGTTCGTGCTAAATGAATATCCTTTGCCTTCTTCTGCAAGCCTTAAGATAAATGAAACGATCAAGGCGAGCAGAGGTGCCTCAATGAACGTAATGATAGTATTTGTTTTATTGCGCATCTTCATGGTGAGGCTTCTCTGAATATAGCTGTACAAACTTACGATATGAGCTTGCAAATCCATATTGATATTACCGCGTATAGGCTTAACCGGATTGGGATCTGCAGTCGACTCCTGCTGAATTATTTCATATAGCATTTTACGCTTAAATTTATCTCTCCAATACTCCGGAGGAAACTTGCGTTTTATTTGAAGCATTTTATTTGACTGCTCAAATAACAGCTCGTGTAGATCATTATACTCCGGATATGATATCACTTCATACATATAATCAGAAGTACGTGCTTCTTTCTTTTTTAACACATCCATTTTACGATATGTGAGTTGCGCCAATTCATCATCAAAATAGTCAAAGCACTGATCCGGAGTGCCATAATATACTTGCTTTCCATTCATATCCATCAGCAGAACTTTGTCAAATTTCTTGAAAATCGTACTCGTGGGCTGATGTATCGTGATAATCACAATCTTTCCTTGATCCGAAAGTGTATTCAAGATATCAACGATTTGCTCAGTATCATTGAAGGACAACCCTGATGTAGGTTCGTCGCAGACAATGACAGTAGGCTCAAACAGTAACTCAAGAGCGATATTCAAGCGCTTTCTTTCACCTCCACTCAAGAGCTTCTTCTTTGTATCTCCCACTTGAGTGTTTTTTCTGTGAATCAAGTTGACTTGGTGCAAAATATTGTTTATCTTCTGTTCCAAATAATGATTTGAAAGATTGGGCATTCGGAGCTTACCCCGATACCAGAGGTTTTCATAAACGGTAAGGTAAGCGTACAAGAGATCGTCCTGTGGCACATAACCAAAATGTTGTGTATAATAGTTGTTACCACTGTAAAGACTTTTCCCATCTATTTGGATATCTCCATAAGTAGGGACGATCTCCGAGCTTATGGTTTTTAGTAAGGTAGATTTCCCGCTTCCACTTTGGCCCATAACACCAATTAGTTCGCCCTTTCTTGCATCAAATGATACACTATCCAGAGCTAATTGGCCATCTTTAAAATAGTGTTTGATATCCAATATTGAAAGCTGCTCCAATTCAAATGGTATTTCAATCAAATCATAATAGCTGTTTATTCTATAGCTTCTGTTATTGATATTGATGATATCCGTGTTGATCGAAAAAGCTGTGACTTCTTTGAGCGGAATACCATTAATTCTAATGTTCCAAGAGCGTTTGGGTGGGTAGAGAAAGTACTTATTGTCTTTTAATTCAATCAAAGCAATCGAGTTGCTGGTTTCTGTCTTTGAAACGACATAATGAGAGCCTTCACTATTTATATAGAGTTCCTTGGGAATTAGATTTGTAGCTCCAATCCTAGATCGTTCACGAATAACATCTTGAAGTTGAAATGGAGCGTATCCCCTGATCTGTAGAACGTCATCATGATACACACCACTTTTACGATTGTACTGAAGTTGCTTTCCATTCTGATATACAGTACCATGGTTGACGGTGATCTCAAAAGTGTTTTTGTTGCTTTTAACAATGAAGTTATAATCGGCTTTAGTGAAAGCAATTTCGTCTGTTGCTTCTTGGTTGTGGAGGATTTTCCAAAGAACATTGTTTGTGTATTCCACATCACTTAAAACCACGACGGAATCTTTGGGAATGATATAGACATTATTTGCCAGTAAGGACATCCCATTAATTTTAGCACTGGGATTTACACCAGTGCCCAGAAACAGGAAAGTATCAATAGAAAACAGGAATATTTCAAAGCCAGATAATTTGCTGCTGCGGAATCTTACATCACAACCACTATCCTTTCCGAATTTTACATAGTCCGAAAAGAGTGACGATTCCAAAGTCGTAATACTGTGCCCATAGTGCATATAAACCAGATCCCTAGAATCCAGTTCAAAATAGTTGATCAGATTAATGAATCCATCTGAATCTAAATTTAGGGTCTTACTAAGTTCTAAGATATTTGTAATTTCGGATAGCTCAAAATCGTTTTCCGTTTTCTCCATTATCACTAAACTCAGCATTATTCTAATCTTATCAAGCTGAGATAGGTTTGTGTTCAGGTATTCTATCACGGATTTTTCATCATATTCGCCATCAAGTATCTGGCGAACATAGACTTCCCAAGAGATGTCTACATAACGAAATAGATTTGTTAAAAGTGAATACAATATCCCAATTTCTTTGGCACTAATATCGTGCTCTGACTTGATGACAGAGACATAAAGCCTCGTTACCATGTCAATATGCTTTTTCTTATGTACCAGTTGTTTCTTTGCTTCAGATTGAGTGTCAAAAATCATTTACTACTCGCTTAGGGATTTTTTATAGTTGGATACACAAGCTTCGCAAAGGTGATATTGACAAAAGCGATAATACAAATCTATCAATCCCTGTTGCAAGATAACCTTTGAATCTATCAATGTTGATACACTTGGCGATGCATGTGTTTTCATGAAGTTTAAAACTCGATTATCCATGAGCCCTGGATGGATACTATACAAATAGAACAATTCTTTCTTGCTTTCTAACTCACCGTTTTTCTCACTATATAGATAGAGTATTGGTAGTATTATGTTCACAGTTATATTGGAGACAACTGATTTCCCGATGTTTGGCAGATCAGAGGATGAACTGTATTCTGAAAACAGAGTTCTAAACGTCTTCAGGTCGAATTTGCCATCACTATTGATAATATGTGATTTGAAAAACTGCAGTAGTCCGGTTGATAAGGACTCATACAAAACATGAAACAGCGCTATGATTCTATAGATTGGATGATTTTGGGGTCTGATCCGAAACAACTGCCAGTCTACCAATAGCGGATTTCCATAGAATGCCTGTCTTTCATAAGTAATTGCAAGTAAATTGAGATATTCGGGTCCTATCAATTTCCCTGATTTCTTGATTAATCCACTACTATGTAATGCAATAGAAATCATTTCATCGATTGTCATTCCCTGCGAGTACCACTGTTTCCACATATCCCACTTGAGAGTTTGTGCTATACTCAGCATATTGTATTTGTTTTTATCATAGCCGATGGCTTCCATCAAACCTTCATACAGAACTTGGTCAAAGTCGCTATTTAGGAGAACGGAATTGTATCTTTTTACTTTGCTGTTAAATCTGGAAGTACCAAAATGCCTTAAAATAGGGATCAGTGAATCCTTGGGTGTCATAGAGAGTAAATCACAGTAGTTGATGTGAATCGATTCTTCAGAATGCAACAATAGCAGTTTTGCTATGTCTTCGACTAATTGATCCTTAAGCTCGAGGATTTCTACTGTTGTCCCATCTTCTTTAATCGTATTTTTATTCTGCTGTTGATGTTCATACACTACATGTAGGATTACTCGGTTGTAATGGGGATCTTCGTGATGATTGTGACTGAACCAGTCTTGACTCTTGTGATGAATTTCTATACTACCGCTTCTGATCTCACCTTCAATGTTCAGTACTGCATTCATAAAATCAGGTCCGCGGTTAGTATTTAACTGACCTGCATATATGACTGATACCGGCTTTCCACAAACTGTATGAAGATCTGCTTGGAGGTGTCCCTCATCCCAGATATGATACAAGAACTTTTCTTTAAAATCCATTAGAAATATCTATCCAGTATTTGATATCGCTGTCTTGCCGAAGCAGATTTGTAATATGATTGAGGACTGTACTTCACAGGGTTTGTCAATACTGAAACCATCTGCTTAGCTTTTCCGGAACTAAGATTAGTAACGCTGCGATGATAATAATACCGGGAAGCGGTTTCAATACCGTAGATACCTTTTCCCCATTCCACGTAGTTCAGATAGAGTTCCAACATCCGATTCTTAGTCAGTACCAGTTCCATGATCAGGGTTACTTGGACTTCCAGATACTTTCTCAAGTAGTTTCTTTTCGTGGTCAGAAACAAAGTCCTGGCTACTTGATTACTGATAGTACTGGCACCAAAGCGTATTTTTCCGGCTTTTTGGTTGCGCTTGTAAGCTTGCTTTATCATCTCCCACTCAAAGCCAAAGTGCCGATAATAATTGGGATCTTCTAAGGCTAGTGTATATGAAACCACTCTTTTGGGGATCTTGTTTAGGCTGATGTACTCCCTCTTATGGATTGGATAGCCGCGAACTAAATAACGCTCTATCATCAAAGGCGTAAGGGGTGGGTTGACAAATATGTACAATACACATAGGCCCGCGATAATTCCCCAAAACCACAGATGAACACGCAGTATTATCTTCAATACGACAATAACCGGATTACGTCTCTTTTTCATAATACCTATTTGCCTGTAGAAAAAAAAGCCGTCTGTTAGACGACTTTTTATATCTATTTTAACTATCCATGATCAAAAGATCAAGAATTTAAGCTTCGGCTTTTACTAATTCTTTATTTAACCACAATGCAAGACGTGATTTGCGGCGAGCTGCTGTTCTTTTGTGGATCACACCTTTTTTTGCAGCTTTGTCTAACTGTGAATACACATCAGTCAGGATTTCAGTCTTTTGCTCTGTAGGCACTGATGAATGCATCTGTTTTGAGAGAGTCTTCAATGTCTTTTTTACATAGTTGTTACGAGCTTGACGTTTTTTATCGGTTATCATTCTTTTCTTGGGTGACTTATGTTGGGGCATTCGATCCTCCATGATCTATTAAGTTAATTATTTGATACAAGATTGTTTGAGGCCTCAAGTTGTCAACTACTTTCTTGCGCTCATGACCCTTCTTAGCGATTCATCCAGTTTATCTATTTGTTTTTGAACGCTTAAAGGACTGATGTCAGTTACGTTTCGGACGGCATTAGCAGTTGACCACTTTTGAAACAAATCTTCCAAATAGATCAAAACACCACTATCAAATGGACTTGTAAAGCATTTACCGGAATCGAAAAGCGTTACTATCTTTTCGGCCTCACTACCAGCTGGACCTATACATAAAATCGGAGTTTTAGATCCGATATATTCAAACAGCTTCGTTGTGATGATACCCATATTGTCGTATGTGTCATTGATGATGATGATCAGCAGTTCGGAATTTACCATCTCCTCTATAGCCATCTTATGAGACACAAAAGAGACCACTTCAAGATCGGGGATTACTTCATTACTTCTGATTAAATCAATCTTACTTAACTTGGTGCCCACAAAGGAGAACTTGGCATTATACTCTGTGAGAAATCTCTTGAATGCCTGGAGCAGTGATTGAATATCCTGTCCCGTAGTAACCTGTCCCACATACTTGATCCGGAACTCTGAGGTAGGACTATACTCTAAACCCACGAAATCTGTGGCATCATAGCCATTGAGCAGCACCATTTTGTTTCCTTCGGGCAGTTTATCCGCGATAGGTTCTGATACTACGAGGCTCAGATTTGCCATCTTCAATACCTGGCTTTCCATATATCTATGGATAGAGAAACTGAGTTTCGTTGGTTTTCGCATCTGCAGATAGTGAATAGTGCTCCACGGATCCCGGAAATCAGCTACCCACGAGATCTTCAACATCTGCTGCAGCTTCAAGCCCACCAGATGAGTAGAGTGCGGGGGTCCACTGGTGATGACCAGATCATACCTGTCTTTGGACAGTTCCTGAACCGCAGCCCGATAGGCAAAAGGATTCCAAAACACACGCATATCCGGGATAATCAGATTCACCCGTAACCAAATTAACAGCCTTTTCAGCAGTGAACTATCTTTTGTAATCTCCAGAGATCCATAAGGTATCGATTCCTTGGATCCGATTATAACTTTCCACAGTCTGTTCAAAGAAAACGTCTTAGTTTTGATGATCTTCACCTGATCTGGTATTTTTTGCAGTAAACTGCTATCCTCAAAAGGATAATCCCCACTTGCAGGACTGATGACTGTTACTTGCCATCCCCTATTCACTAACTGGGGAACAAAGCGTAACCATCTTTGAACTGCTGCACCGCCACACGGCGGGAAATAATAGACTATCAACAGAAGTTTGTTCATAATACACTTTCCATATTGCGTACAAGAGCTTCCCATGTAAGAGTAGATTTTGAGGAACGGATATTCTCCGCCATCTTGGCCTGCATGTTTTCTTTGAAGTACCTTATTATTGCATTACTAAGGGCTTCTACATCATCTGCAGGAACCAATAAACCGTTTACTCCGTCTTCTATAGCTTCCGATATGCCACCCACATCGGAGGCTATCACAGGCAAGTTGTGTGCAAATGCAATCGATATCACTCCACTTTGAGTAGCACTCTTATAAGGTATGACGCAAACGTTAGAGTTATGAAAATATCCGGTCACTTCTGAATCCGGAACATATTTGAAAGATGCTTCGACCGCTGTTCGAGGTTGAATCTGTTTCACCAGTTCGTCATAAACAGTATCATCCCCGTAAATCTCACCGGCTATTACCAACCTGGCATCCTGTATGTGCTCCAAGACCAGTGGGAAGGCTTTTAATAGAACATCCAAGCCTTTATATGCTTTGATCAGCCCAAAAAACAGAATTGTGTGCTCTACACTTTTTCTATGTATAAGAGATTCCGCAGAATAGTTTTCATAGATAGGATGAAAACCTTTAATGATGGCAGAGTATCTATTGTGGGGAATCAACTGCTTGAGGTCTGATACTGTCTTTTCCGACAATGTCATGTAGTGGGAAGCTGATCTCATTGCGTACTTTGTGAACAGTTTGGCTAGAGGCCATTTCTCATGAAAATCTATATTATGAATCAAATAGATCACTTTAACCGAGGGTTTTAACATGGAGCATATCCAGCCCAGAGCAGGTGCCATCAATGGAATCCAAAAAGATACCACAAGCACATCAGGTTCATACTCTTTGAGTTTGTTAACGGCATTTTTCCATGTGTGAGGTAAATAGGGAGTAAAGCACGCTTCGATATCCAGGTTGTAAGTATCCATATCAGGATCCAACTGCTCTTTACCTGGGAATATCACTTGGGGATACTGCTTGAAAAAGCTGAACATTTTCACATCATATCCGCACTTCACCATCTCTCTGGCAAGTTGAGTAGCAAAGGAAGAGATCCCTCCTCTAAACGGTGGCGCCGGACCTAAGAAAGCAATATTATTCTTCATACGTTACATGCACTTTATTAACATCTAATTTCTGTCAATATGATTTATTTGAAATATCCATACTCCGAGAGCCTAAACACGTAGATTTACAGCGAATCTATACAAACTTCGATAGGCTTATGAATTACTATTCCTTACTCAAATCTCAGGTGATTCTCTCGTGACTCCCTCGTGAAGCCCTCGTCGGCACCCGGGAATCGCGAGGGAAGCACCTCACAACCATGAGGTCTTTGATTAAGGATTTATACGTATAAACTTAGGTCGCTTCTGATTAGCTATTTATCTGGCGTGATTCCACATTTAGAGATGTGTAAGAGTAGCTGAACCGTTGAATTATATTCAATATTGTGGCTACTCCTGAAAAAAGTATTGACTGAAAAGGCCCTTTCAATATAATTTGAAATGTTGGAGTTCGTAATCTTCGAACTCGGTGTTTGATATTAGTTAATTTTGTATGTTTGGTCATTCTGGAGAGTGATGAAGAAAAGTTTTTTTGCAGCGTTTTTTTTCTTGTTAATGCTTGTTTCCTGTAAGCAACGATCCGAGCCTATAAACAATCAGGTACCTACTAGAGATTCTGCAAACGTGAAGAACCTTACGCAACGAAACGTAAGATTTATCCCCCAATGGATGCATCAAGCACAGTTTGCAGGAGTATATGTTGCTCAAGCTAAAGGAATTTATCAAAACTACGGTTTAAATGTCGAAATACTTTCCGGAGGCCCCAATTTACCAGCTGCTGATGCTATTCGAGATAACAAGGCAGATATATGTTCGATGTTTTTGTTATCAGCTATGAGAGAATATTCCAAGGGAAACAGAGTCGTAAACTTAGCCCAAGTATTTCAAAAATCATCTCTCTTATTGGTAGCCAAAAAAGACAAAGGTATCAATACTTTATCAGATATCAATGGTAAGAAAATCGCTTTATGGCGATCTGATTTCCAGGAGATATCTCTGATGTTCATCAAGAAAAATCGACTGAATGTTGAAATAGTTCCCATTGATTGGTCTATTAATCTGTTTATGCAAGACGGTGTCGATTTGATGAATGTAATGTTGTATAATGAATACAATCAGTTGATCCAGTCCGGTTTGAATCGAGAAGAATTGGTAGTGTTTCCGATGAGTAAAAATGGCTTTGATATTCCTGAGGATGGCTTATATTGTACCGATGAATACTGGCTCGAAAATCCTGCTCTCTGCAAAGATTTTGCTGATGCCACAATGGAAGGTTGGATGTATGCAATAAACAATCAAGAGGAAGCAGTTGCTATCGTACTTGATGTTATGCGTAAGGCTCATCTGGCAGCCAATCGCCCGCATCAGGAATGGATGCTGAGTCAGCTCCGAGAATCCATTCTTTATCACCAATCTAGTATTGGAAAACTACGGAAACCCGATTTTGAAATGGCATATAACCTATTGATTCAGACAAACTTAATAGAAACTCCCATCGATTATAAGACCTTTATTGGGGCAAGATGAACTTATTTAAGAAACACCAGTCACTGGCACAACAGATAATCCTATTTATCTTCTCATTCATATTACTTATTTTGTTTATGTCGATATGGACAACACATTACTTGATGTCCAGAGTAATGATCAGTAACGCACGTGAAGCTCTCAGTTACCTCAGTAATGAATGCATTTACAAAGTCGAATCCCGACTGACAAAAATCCAGGCACATGCAGCAGATATTCGATCAATGCTATTATTGTTTGATCTCAAGCAGAATGTAGCAGATCAGTACATCTCAGATCTGATATATAATAATCCTGAGATAGAGTCTATATCTTTAGCTTTTGAGAGTGGAACCTCCATTGGCAATCAGCAGAGCCGAACATTGTACTCGTATCTGGAAAAACCGGAAGTGACTAATATCAATATCGATGAAATCAGAAACTTAGATTGGTATCAAATCCCAATGAACTTAAAAAGATCATACTGGTCTGAACCATGGTTTGACTCCACTGGAAAGAAAATTATGGTGAGTTCATATTCCTTGCCTATTATCAAAGATGGTCAGATCTATGGTGTTGTTCGTATCGATTTATCCCTGTCCTATTTACAAAGAATGGTGATGCCAGTTCAATTGAAGAAAACCGGATATTCGTTTATTATTACACACAACGGCACGATTATTACTCATCCTGCAGATTCATTGGTGATGAATGAAACCATTTTTAGCCTGGCTCAACAGTATGAAGATAAACAGTTAAGAAACATTGGCAGATCTATGCTAAATGGATCAAAGGGATTTGAGCAATTGGCCGGATCCAGTCCTATGTCCGGAAAGTGGATATATTATGCACCTCTTATTTCAAATAGCTGGGCTCTGTGTCTGGTGGTCGATGACAAAGAACTCTTTGAAGATCTAAATGCGCTACTTTGGATCCAGGCTTTCATAGCCATTATAGCCTTCTTGGCACTGGCGATAATAATCTACGCAAGAACTTTGCATATATACAAGCCAATTAAAAGACTGACTAAAGTGGCACAAGAATTTGGAAATGGTAACTTCGAAATTGAGCTAATCCCCACTAATGCAGTAAACGAAATCTATATGTTGGAAAACTCATTTATGACAATGCGAGAATCATTACTGGACTACATTGCCAATTTGAAAGCAACTACAGATGAAAAAGATAAAATTGTCACCGACGTTCGATTTGCATCAGAGATTCAGAAAAAACTGATTCCCCAGAATTATGAACTACCGGGGCAGAATCCTGAGCTCAAAATATTTGGGATCTTAGAGCCAGCCACCGATATTGGTGGTGACCTTTATGATTATTTCTTCATAGATAACAATAGATTTTGTTATGTAATTGCCGATGTTTTGGGTAAAGGCATAGCTGCTGCGATGACTATGACAATGGTTTCGACCTTGATTCGTTCAAAAGTGCATAACATCACAAAGCCAAATGATCTCTTGAAGGATATCAACATCTTCCTCTGCGAAAACAACATTGAATCAAATTTTGTGACAATCAATTTGGGGATTCTGGATTTGAGAACCGGTTTATTGGAGTACTCAAATGCAGGTCATGTCCCACTATATATCAAGAAACTCGATCGTAGCTTGGTGAAATATGCCGAAACGCATTCTACGGCTATGGGAATATTCCCGAATATTACAATTGGGTCTGATACTATTCAATTGGATTTGGGTGATGAATTGATCTTGTTTACGGATGGAATTACTGAAGCTATCAGTAAGACCGAGGTGTTCTTTGGATATCAACGGCTGGAGAATATTTTGTCCGATCTGCAGCAGCACCATCCGGAAGTAACGGCACAAGCAATATTGGAAGCGATCAGAAAATTCTCGGAAGTTGAAAAGCAAGATGATGACCTTACGATATTGGTAATTGATTTCGTACATCCAAAGATCAAAACAAAATTGATAGTATCGCCAGAAGGCTGAAAGTTGTGATCTATCTCGTTTTACTGACTCAGCAATCTACAGGATTACATCAATCCCAACAACTCATGCACAGCTGAGCTTGGTGATATTTGTACTTTGGCTACGAGGTCTTTTAATGCATGGTATTTTTGCGCAAAGTCCTTTTTATCGTGGTATCTACGCATTACGGCCTCGGTAAGAAGAGCCTCGAACCATTCCACTGTTTGTTGATTTCTTCGCTGTTCAAATGTACCGGAGGTTTTGACTATTGTCATAAACTCATTGATCGAATCCCATACCTGTTGCAAGCCAATATGATGTAATGCAGAACAGGTTATAGCTTTTGTTTGCCAACCTGCTGTAGCTGCTTGCAAGTAGTGGAGTGCGTTGTTGAGCTCTTGTGCTGCGATATTGGCTCTGGTAATATTGTCACCATCTGCCTTGTTGATCAATAACAAATCAGCAAGTTCCATGATACCTTTCTTTATACCTTGCAATTCATCACCGGCTCCACTGATCTGCATGAGACAGAAGAAATCTACCATTGATCTGACTGTAATTTCAGATTGCCCGACACCCACTGTTTCGATGAGAATAATGTCATAGCCGGCTGCTTCACACAAGATAATAGTTTCACGTGTTTTACGGGCTACGCCACCCAGTACTCCGCTGCTGGGTGAAGGGCGAATAAAACTTTCGTCTGCTCTTGATAGTTTTTCCATCCTTGTTTTATCACCCAAAACACTACCTTTGGAGATACTGCTGCTAGGATCTATTGCCAATACTGCAACTTTGTGACCCAGTTCGATCAACCATAGCCCAAAGCTCTCAATAAAGGTGCTTTTTCCTGCCCCGGGCGTTCCTGTAATGCCTATCCGTAGAGAGTTGCCAGAGTATGGTAAGAGTTCATTAACAATGGCTTGTGCTTGATCAAAATGACGCAGTGAATTGCTTTCTATCAGCGTGATAGCTTTGGCAAGAATTGTTCTATTGCCACTAAGTACGCCTTTTACAATCGTATCGGTATCAATTGATCTCATTGCAGCCACCTTACGGGTGCTTATATTGCTCACATCAGCTTGACCGGGCATTACATTGGTAGTGAATTCCTTTCCGGCATCTTGGGGTACCCATTCGGGCTTTCTGTCTTTTGTATTCATAATCAAGGGGGGCTCGTGAAAGCCCCCAATACTCAATCCTTATTTAACTTCGAATCTATTGATTAATTCGGTGATAATGATATTCGCTGCATAGGGAATCTTGGTCCCGGGACCAAATATAGCAGTGGCTCCATGAGCTAATAGATAGTCATAATCCTGAGCAGGAATTACTCCACCCACGATGACCATTATATCCGCTCTGCCCAGCTTCTCTAGCTCTGCAATTAGCTGTGGCAAGAGTGTCTTGTGTCCTGCCGCAAGTGAGCTCATGCCTATGACATGGACGTCATTATCCACAGCCTGTCTGGCGGTTTCTTCCGGAGTTTGGAACAAAGGACCTACATCCACATCAAAACCCATGTCAGCATATGCTGTGGATACTACTTTAGCACCTCTGTCATGCCCATCTTGTCCCATCTTGGCAACAAGAATCCTGGGACGTCGGCCTTCATGATCGGCAAACTTGTCAGTGAGATTTCTCACACTATCTATTTCATTCATATTTGCATACTCACTACTATAAACATTATTGATCATACGGATTGTGGCTTGGTGCCTACCGTACACTATTTCTAAAGCATCGGAGATTTCTCCCAAGCTGGCTCGTGCACGGGTGGCTATTATTGCCAACTCGAGCAGATTACCCTCACCAGTTCTTGCGCAATTTGTCAACGCGTCAAGAGCAGATTTTACTTTGGAGTTGTCTCTATTCTCTTTTAGTTGTTTTAATCTCTCTAGTTGAGCTTCCCTAACCGCAGAGTTATCCACTTCCAGAATCTCGATCGGATCTTCCTTTTCAAGTCGATACTTGTTTACGCCTACAATTGTTTCAGCTCCTGAATCGATCTTAGCCTGTTTGCGTGCAGCAGCTTCTTCAATCCGCATTTTGGGGAGTCCTGTTTCTATAGCTTTTGCCATACCGCCAAGGGCCTCTACTTCTTCAATATGCTGCCAGGCTCGTTCCATCAAATCGTTGGTAAGAGCTTCCAAGTACCAGCTGCCAGCCCATGGATCGATAACCTTGGTTACGTATGTTTCATGTTGCAAGTACAATTGAGTGTTACGAGCAATCCGGGCAGAGGAATCTGTTGGTAGGGCTATAGCCTCATCCAGAGAATTCGTGTGCAAGGATTGGGTATGACCCATTGTTGCTGCCAAGGCTTCAATACACGTTCTGGTGATATTGTTGTATGGATCCTGCTCCGTTAAACTCCAACCGGAGGTCTGGGAGTGCGTCCTGAGAGCCATCGATTTAGGATTCTTGGGATTAAACTGTTTTACTATTTTCGCCCACAGTATTCTGGCAGCACGCAGCTTTGCAACTTCCATAAAGTAATTCATGCCTTCTGCCCAGAAGAATGAGAGGCGGGGAGCAAAATCGTCTATATCAATACCTGCTTTTATCCCGGCACGAATATACTCCAAACCATCCGCCAAAGTGTATGCCATTTCAAGGTCTGCAGTAGCTCCGGCTTCTTGCATATGATATCCGGAGATACTGATACAGTTAAATTTTGGCATGTGCTTTGAGGAGAAGCTAAATATATCTGCGATGATATTCATAGAAGGGAGCGGCGGATAAATATAGGTATTCCGAACCATGTACTCTTTCAAAATATCATTCTGAATCGTACCTGTCAGCTGTTCCCACTTTACTCCCTGCTCTTCAGCAGCTACTATATAGAATGCCAATATAGGCAACACTGCACCGTTCATGGTCATCGAAACAGACATTTTATCCAAAGGTATCTGATCAAACAGTATCTTCATATCGAGGATAGAATCTACAGCTACACCGGCTTTTCCTACATCACCAGTCACTCTGGGATGATCGGAGTCATACCCGCGGTGAGTAGCAAGGTCAAAGGCTATAGACAAGCCCTTCTGCCCCATTGCCAGATTTCTACGATAAAAGGCATTGCTTTCCTCTGCTGTAGAAAATCCCGCATATTGACGGATTGTCCAGGGTCGCTGAATATACATGGTAGGATATGGCCCCCTTAAAAAGGGTGCAAGTCCAGACATGTAGTCCACGTGCTGGAGATCCTGATTGTCCTCAGCACAATATAGAGGTTTGACGTCTAATTGCTCATTAGTTCGCCAAGTATATTTACTCAAATCGATTCTATCGGCACCACTGGCTTCGAACTTGGGATGAATACGTGTAAAATCCGGCTTCATAATCTCACTCCAATTCTTTTGCAAAGATCTAGCATGGTATCATAATTATTGGCTTTGAGGTGAATGAACACATCAATCCCTGCTTGTATGTAGGTTTCTACCATATCTACTGGATATCCTGCCAAAACTATCGCTACTCCCTTGCCCCGGAGTTGGGAACATATTTCAGGAACCAACACAGGATAGGTATCATCCGTTGAACAGAGGCACACAGCCTGAGCACCGGAATTCAGAGCGGCTTGAATAGCCGTCTGTGTATCTTCATAGCCAAGATTATTGATTATTCGTAGTCCCGCCACTTGCATAAATGCCGAGGCAAAATCTGCTCTGGCTTTATGTTGTGATATCGGTCCCATGTTTAGCATAAATACAGAAAGCGGATTGGTCTTGCTATGCTTTTCGACAGCAGTTCTCAGCGCTTCAATATGCTCCACAGCACGGTGCATTTCCAGCTTTTGGCATGCAATTGTTTTGGTTCTATCAATACCCATTGCATTTGTGATTTGCTCGATATCTGCATGATGAATCCACGCATCAGTGATCATATCGATGATAAAATCATTGTCGCGGTGTTCAGCAATATAGGTCAGGCTTTCATCAAGCCCTTTTTTATTGTTACTTTGCTGCCAGCGTTCTACACTCTTGGTGAACCAATCCGTATTGATGGCATTATTGCTTATGTTAGTTTCATCAGTATTGGCAAACATGTTTACACCGACATATACATCCTTTCTACGGTCAGCATTAAGTATCCTCTCCGAAGCTACCTTTTTGATCTCAGAATGGACAAATCCATTGTTAAGAGCTTTGAGCATTCCACCATTGGTTTCCACAGCTTGCATCAGTTCCCAAGCATTCTTGGCAATTTCAGCAGTAAGTGTTTCGACATAGAAACAGCCACCAACAGGATCGACCACCCTGTCAAAGTGCGCTTCTTCCTGGAGGATTATCTGCTGGTTGCGGGCAATGCGTTTGGAGAACTCGTTACGCTTGTTATGGAGTTCATCAAATGTACCCAAATCCAAGCTATCGATTCCACCGATAATACCTGAAAACCCTTCAGTACAGGTTCGAAGCACATTTACATACGGATCATACATGCTTTTGTTAAATTTGGAAGTCTCTGCGTGAATCCATACTTTCTGGATGCTTTCCCCACCTCCAAAGGCTTTAATCATCTCTGCCCATGCCAATCTGGCAGCTCGAATCTTTGCCATTTCCATAAAGAAATTGGAACCCAAGCTCAAGTTTAGCTGAAATCGGGGAGCTATTTGTTCTATGCTCAAGCCACTATCGATCAAACCTTTGATATATCCAATTGCTGTAGATAGGGCAAATGCTATTTCCTGAACTGCAGAAGCACCGCTCTGTTCGTAAACGGTAGCATCAATACAGATTGTCCTCATCTTGGGTGCTTTCATATCTGTCCAAAAGACCAGCTGAGACATCATGCGCCAGCTTTGCTCCCACGAATATGGTACGTATCCGTTTTCTGCAAACTCGGCAATTGGATCATAGCCAATGCAGCCATGCAAGTCCTTAAGTGAAACATCCGTATCTTTTGCATATGCATTTAACAAGCCCATCATAGGTAGGGCAGCACTCTTTGCCTTGATAAATATTGGAACAGCTGATAAATCTATGCCCTTGAGCAGGATAGATAAATCTTCCATACACGATAAAGCTACCCCACGTGTATGCTGTTCAGAGACAGTTGGTTTAGCACCATGTAAGGTGGATCGATGAAGCTGAATGTTCACTGCATTCAATCCACGATTCAGCTCCGCCAAGATTTCCTTGTTCAATTCTGCAATATCCGGATTGTCCTGTAATTGCGCGATCTTCCATGCTTCTGTCAAATACCCCTCTTTCCTATTTCCTCGGACGTAGGGAGCATTTCCGGGTAAACTGTTTAAATGTGGCAAATTCTCTGTATCCTCTTTTCTGTATATCGGCTTTAGAGTAATACCTTCATAAGTTTTGGTGGTCATTGCCTTTTCATATTCAACGCCCTTGAGCGTATCTATGACAGCCTTTTGCCATTGTTCCCAAGTAGGAATGGGAAATTCATCCAATAGATTCAACTTTGGTTTTTCATCATGTTCCACGCCGAATCTCCTTTATTATTTTTTATTCATTAAATACTATAGTTTCGTTTCAAACAATCTCAAGACTGCAAATATGGCAAGTTTTTTTTGTCCTGTCAGGTCACTCTGTACGACCATATATGGGATTGTTTGATGGCAGATTCAAGACTTTTACTAATCCTCATTTATCGAAAGAATCGATACGGACCGGTAGGATACAAACAGGGCGAGACTTCTCTCGCCCAGATAAGTTTGATTACAACAATTTTAACAACGGGTTCATTACTTTCTTAACAGCAGTTGCACAGGCTTCATTTCGTATGGAGATCCCTTTTCAATCGCATCTAATATAGCTCCTCCACCAGTGAAGAAGTAATAATGATTGTTCATTGTTGCCCTAGCATATACCCCAGGTAAAAGGTCTTTAAATTCTTGAATCGTATCACCTCCACCAAACAGTTTATGGGCTCCGATATTATCATCTATCATGCTATAAACTGCCTTTGTTCCTTCCGTGAAGAGATTCGTATAGCCCATGACTGCATTGATGAATATAGTTTTGGCATCAGCAAACACAGCCTGTATCCGAGCATCCGACACAGAGGCAATTGCCACATCGAGGACATAGTTCAGCTTCTGACCTGGCTTTAAATCTGCTACATTGATAACACGCCAGGAACCTATTTTAATCTCTTCAAACGAATCAGATTCGATGATATAAGGCAACTCTATAATTCTATCTTTGAAGTCTGCAGTATCTTCTATGAACTGCTTTGCAGCAATGATGTCTTCCGAGCTTACACCTGCAATAGTTACGCCATACTTATAGCATAAATATGCGTTGTATATCACACCACCCAAAACCAGATAGTCACTGATTTGGATCAATGAAGACAAGGGACCGATTTTGGTATCGAACTTGGAACCGGCAACGATGCTAAGCATAGGACGTTGCGGCGCAAACACACTCTCTAAATGAGTTATTTCTCTACACATAAGTAGCCCTGCATAAGATGGCAGGTAATTTGCAATATTGTAGGTAGAGGCATGAGCTTGCCAAGAACCAAAAGCGTCATTGACAAATACATCCGTATATTTTGCCAAACTCTTTGCCATGACGTCTGCCCTATCATCCTTTGCTTCTTCCCCACAGAACCAACGCGTATTGGGAAGATATACAAGATCTGTTTTCCCTTCTCTCAGCAGTTGGATCGAGCTTTCTATACAAGAATAATCTGTAATCCCCTTAGTTCCATCTATTTGGCAATCTGGAACAATGCAATCAAGATCAAGTTTAGCATGCAAATAATCTACTATTGGCTGGACAGATTCACCTTCTGAAACTACAATCTCCCCTGTTTTTTTGTCGTAGGGTCTTCCCACATGAGTCATTACGACCGGTAAGCCCCCTTTTTTGAATATATGAAGTAAGGTAGGAATTGTGGCATCGACACGCATTGGGTCTTTGATCTTACCATCTTTCACGACATTATGGTCCAATCTCACTAAAACTACTTTTCCCTTAAGGTCAGCTTCAAGCATGCTTTTAACCATCTTTTTAACCATCTTTTATACTCCTAATTATGTTTGATTCTCTTCATCTTTCGGAATTCCCAAGGTGGGATCGGATTCTTTTCTGCCCAGAGCCCAAGTCTTTTACGCTTTGCAGTTGTTTCCATAGCTGCCATTATCTGACTTTTGCTATACTGCTTGTAATGCCAGGCTAATCCAGACTTGAGTAGTTCGTAATTCAGATTTTTTCCATTTTGCAACAAAACAGATGCTACATACCTGCCATAGCGATCTTTTGTGTCATCCCTTGCTGTTACATGAGCACCAAAGACCATTCCGGAAGTAAAGGCCTTTGCCTTCATACCATAGGCTTGTTTCTTCTCCGGACAGTCTATACCCGCCAGACGTATCTTGTATGTGACTCTGTTGTTTAGTATTTCTATAGTATCGCCATCCATAACCCTTACTACCTTTCCTGAAATATCGCGAGCATTGAGCGCAATAATCGCACAGAGCGCAAAACATATCAGAAATAGTCTTTTCAACTTTGCTCCGATAAATACAGGCGAGTTCGAAAGAGTTTTAGGAACCACTGATAATGGCAGAAACGACATTATTCTCATCAAATTGCTGGATTATTATATTGATAGCAGATGTGAGCGGAACGGCTATTACCATCCCGACAATACCCCAAACCCAGCCCCAAAACACTAATGACACAAGCACCATAATGGGGGTAAGATTGAGTTTTTTACCCATCAGCTTAGGCTCCAAGATGTTTGCAAACAGTGTCTGGGTAAATATCATTGCGAGTGTCACGCCTATTGTCCGCCATCCCAATCCGTAGTTCACAGTAGATATCATGATGATAAAGCCAGAAGCCGCAATAGAGCCGATATTCGGGATAAAATTCAAGACAAATAACATGATCCCGGCAATAATTACGAAATCCACCCCAAAGATCAGCATGAAGAGCATACCCATGCCTGCTGTCCCCAAACTGATAAGCGTTTTGTTAAACAAATATTTCTGAATCTGGTTTTCTATGCTAAGAAGGGTAATCCATGTCTTTCTTTTATCGTCCTCTGTTAACACTTTTTTGAGTCTTTTCTCTAGTTTTCCCGTCTCTGCCACCATGAAGATCAAAAAAAACATCGTCAGAAACAGCTTGATACTGGCATCTACAAAGGTCCCCATTGTTCCGGAAATTACTTTTGTCATTGTAAATCCCGTCGCTCCAAACAAGTCCTTTGCCTCTAACAATTGGAACCCGCTAAATGAGAGATCAAGACTTGCGATAAGGTCATCAAATTTTAGCAATGAGCTTTCCAGTATCATTATCAGCTTCTGATGATAGGCGGGGAACTCTGCTAAGAACGTAATCGCCGAGGCATAGACAATACCACTGATCAATGCTATGAAGAGGAATATAGAAACTACCATAATTGCTATGATAATGCTGAGGGGAAGTTTCTTTTTCCTTAGATAATCGATTGCAGGTGCAAAGAGAAAACTGAGGAACATTGCAAAGATCAAGGGCACGAATATGTCCTTTAATGTCTTGAGAATAATCACTATTATGGGTAAGGCAATAATAGTGAGCAGCAACCGAATCCACCTGACTTCTTTAACAACTTTTTCCATCTTCAATCCTCATTTTCATCGATACTCAATACGCACGCCTTGTCGTGTAATGTCAATAGATATTTTGCCAATGCCGCTTTATAACGTTAATACGTAGTATGTTCAAAGTACATAGTAGGTGTCTGATGAAGATTGACAAGGGATATTTGACTTTTTATAGAGTTTACATGTTCCAAAACCTCCCCTTATCTTGAACACACCTTTACTGTATGCGGGGCGATTCCCTCATGATTCCCAGGCGACTCCCGGGCAATGCGAGGGAATCGCCTGGGAGTCACCCGGGCTTCATAAGGCATAAGGTAAAGGAAAGCGGTGGAAATGGTCTGTTTTAATTTACGATTCGGCTTTTATAAATTAACGTTTAATTAAATTTATCGAAGCTTTATTTGGTACCGTTTCGACATACTTATTCACTGTATCACAATATGATACAATATCGTTGTGTCATCACAAACAGGAACACATAGCATGGCTTGCTTCTTTTCGCTTGACAGCAATTAGGACATCTTGAAATTTGCTTCAATAAAATACCTAAGGAGGTAAGACAATATGACAAAGTATCGTAAGAACACATGCAATGCCAACCCAGCATTTGCTGTAAGTTTGTACCTCCGTTTATTTGCAATTTAATCTTACAATTTAAACGGACATTACAAACCTTCCAAGCTAATCGCAAAAGAGAGAAGTGCTATATAATGTTCTAACCACCTGTAAAACCCGCAGAAGCGTAGAACTCCTAATCCCAATAAGTTCATAGTTAATCGTTACACCGTTTAAACATTTTAAAATTGGAGATACCAGATGTCTGCGATTAAGTTCGTACTCAGCTATATGCGTGGCTTGAAGCTCAAATATTTGATGGCAATAGCCAGTATTGCGTTAGCAGCCTTTTTTTCTTTTATGACACCCCTTGTTATGAAATTAACAGTCGATTCTGTGCTGGGAGGGCAAAAGATAAACCTTCCTTGGGGATTGACGAACTTTTTGGACCAGTTTGATACTGTTCCTTTCCTGGTAAAAAACCTCTGGGTAGCCGGAGTGATGATAGTATTCATAGGCTTTATCGGTCATAGCTTTTCATATTTGAGAGGCAAATTGAGTGCCCAATGTGCAGAGGAATTTGCCAGACGTTTACGGAATTCGTTATACGACCATATCCAGAAATTGCCGTTTGCTTGGCATAGCAAAGTCCAAACCGGTGACATCATTCAGCGTTGTACATCGGATATCGATACGGTCAAGCGGTTCATGGGATCGCAGCTCGTGCAGCTGGGTCGCGGTGTGATCATGGTTATCTTGGTGATACCGATCATGCTGTCACTGAGCGTGAAAATGACTCTGGTCTCGATCATCGTAATCCCGCTCATCTTTGCTTATGCGGTGATCTTCTTCCGTCAAGTACGGCGCAGATTTACTGCTGCTGATGAATCCGAAGGATATATGACCACCGTGTTGGAAGAATCCTTAAACGGGATACGGGTGGTGCGTGCCTTTGCGAGGCAAGATTATGAGATCCAGCGTTTTGAAGATGCTGCCGATGATTATCGTGAAAAGTGCAGGAAACTGATCACGGTTTTAGCCTATTACTGGGCATCATCAGATATCTTGTGCCTGATCCAGATTAGTGGAGTATTGATATTTGGAATCTACCAAACGATCAATGGCAACATTAGCCTGGGGACACTCTTGGCATTCACGACTTATGTAGGAATGCTATTGTGGCCAATCCGGGAAATGGGCAGAATCTTGACCGATATGGGTAGAGCCCAGGTCTCCATTGGCAGACTCCGGGAAATTTTGGATACACCACAAGAGAAGCTGGATGGATACTTTGATCTCCCAGAGGATTACCGAGTCCGTGGTAAAATCGACTTTCTCAATGTAAGCTTTGCCTACAATGAAGACGAAGAGCCGATCTTGAGAAATATTGATCTCAGTATAGCGCCGGGAGAGACCTTGGCAATATTGGGCTCCACGGGTGCCGGCAAATCTACATTGGTAAACCTGATCCCCCGCTTGTTTGAATATAGTAGTGGCAAAATCCGGATAGATGGAGTGGAACTGCGAAAGTTTGACCGACAGCAGATCCGTCGTCAAATCGGCATCGTGTTACAAGAGCCGTTTCTCTATTCTCGGACCATCTCAGAGAATATCGGTCTCGCAGCACCAGGAGCGTCCCGGGAAATGATAGAAAAAGCCTCACAGGAAGCAGCTCTGCAC
>PHBQ01000115.1 GCA_002841975.1 Candidatus Cloacimonetes bacterium HGW-Cloacimonetes-1 | reverse complement strand
CCACCCACCAGCACTACGGTAAAGACCTGTCCCATCAAGGGAAGATTAGGGAACAGAATAAACCATGCCCAAGCGGATAAAGCACCGATGGCAATAAAGCCCTTCAGCTTACCCGGGAAAAACTCGATCAGCCCAAAGATCATCAACCCTATCACTGGAAGCATAGTCATGGTATGAGTCCCGGGATAATACTGAGAAATCAGCAGCGAGGATCCCACCAATACGACGGCACCCAATAAGACAGGAACAAGCCTACTGACCGGTTGTTTGATCGTAGCCGGGGCTTTCCCCTTGGCTGCAAAGCTTAACCAACGGAACAGATAAACCGCTTCCAGGAACGAACCCAGCAGCAATCCGCCTAACCACATCCAGGCTTTGGTGGCGGCAAACAGACTCACCAGATTCCACTTCCCAAAAAAGCTCGGGAAGGGCGGAAATCCCATCAATGCGATCAGGAATATGCCAAAGATGATCAGCATGCCGGTTTCCTGAAAACTCCAGTCCTTCAGATTGTCTTTTTTGACCATGCCGGAGAGCCACAGCAAGCCGGACTTGGCAAAGAAATTTGTCACAAACAAGCCAAAGGCAATGACCAATACTCCGGAGGGTGGCAAACCCAAAAGCTGTAATGAACCCAAAGCAAAAATGATCAGTCCTGTTTGCGCGGTTGAGGAATAGCCCAACAGGCGTTTAGCATTCGTTTGTCGGATGGCGATCAGATTTGCAAAGACAAAGCTCACCAACCCTGATGCTGCAAATATTTCCAGCAGATCCGGGCTAAAGAGCGGCATTAATTTGTAAAACAGAAAGAGCGTAGCACCAGTATTGATCGATGCGATCATGGCACCCACCCCGCTATCTGCGGATTGATAGAGATCCAGCGCCCAACCATTTGCGGGGAAGGGCTTGAGCTCTAGCAAGAGACCGATACCCACCAAAAACACTGCCACTTTGTAGGCATTGCCACCGCTGGAGCCCATCGAGATCCAGGTATCGATGTTGAGGGTTCCGGTATAACGATAGGCAAATACAATCCCGATCAGGTAGATAGTGCTGGCGATACCGCCTGCCAACATATATTTGATGCCGGCAGCCAGGGAGTTTTTGTTTTGCTGAACTCCGATCAAGGCGTAAGATGCGATGGACAGTATTTCCAGAAAGACAAAGGAATTAAAAATGTCACGCGTCAGCACCAAGCCATTGGCACCCAGCAGGATCATCATAAACAGCACGATCGGCTGCGCACCGAATTCTTTGAAGCGCTTGAACAGGAACATCCCGCCCAAGACACCCATAAAGTTGATGAGGCTCAGCAGGATACTCTCACTCAGTCCAAAGCTCAGTGAAATCGATAGCGGTGCGGCAAAACCCGCACTATACACGATACTGCCGGCCGCCGGGTTGATCAGGAGCTGCCACACTTGCCAGATCGGAATCCCCAACGCTGCCACCAGAGTTCCATAAAACACACCGAGACTCACGCCTCTGTGCATCTTGTCCAAGAGAGCGCTGATAAACGCGGAACCGAGAAAGAGGACTATTAAAAACATCGGGTTTACCATTTCTGCTCCTCATAATCGTTGATATTTAAGCTGTGACCGGTTCTATAGAGGCGAACCGCAAAAGCCAGCAACAAGGCTGTGACTGCCAGACCGATCACGATCGCGGTCAGTACCAAGGCCGAAGGAACAGGATCCACTACTTTGGAGAGTACCCGCATGCCGCTGTCGGCAACATTACCCATTTGGATGCTGGCGTCGAGAATCGGTGCAGTGGCACCTTTGACATAGCCAATGGCTACAATTACCAAGTGTGTGCCTGTATCGACAATCGAGAAACCGATGATGATCCGAATGATATTTTTGCGACTCAGCATCGCCCAAATACCGATCAAAATCAGGATGATCCCACAAATCATTACCATCATACTTCGTTACCTCCATCTTGCAGGGAATCGATCACGCTCGAAAGCTCGGAACCGACCTTGAGACCGATAAAACTATAGATCACCGGTACTGCTCCGGCGGAAAACAGACTCAGCCATTTTCCACCCGCTAAAAACCGCGGATCGAGGAAGGAATTTACTCCCAACAGCAGGAGCCCCAATAACCCTATCAACACATAGGTAAATCCGGAAAGGGATTCTGCCCAATGGATCAAAGTATGGGAAAATTTAAAATCTATATGCGCCATCGTCAAAAGTAGCATCCCGGAGGCGATCACGACACCTCCCTGGAAACCTCCCCCCGGGGTCAGATGACCATGGGTAAAGATATACACGCCCAAGAGTACGATCAAAGGTGCCAAAAAAGCGGAACCGATCTTCAGTATCTCACTTCCCGGTCGACGCTTGCCGGTCGGATGACCCTTTCTGCGCAACAAAAAGCCGATGCCCGCAGTAGCCAAAAACAGTACCGTCACTTCTCCCAATGTATCCAGGCCACGATAGGTCACCACTACTGCAGTTACCACGTTTGGCACATTGAGATCGTTCATTGAACCGTTCACGTATTCTGTAGCCAGGGCATTAAGCTCTGTCGCAGTCTGAAAATCCGCTACCAGAGGATAGAGCATCCATCCCATCCCGACAATAGCTATTGCGATCAAGAGATACTTAATCATCTTCGCCTCCCTTGACGTGTTTCAAAGCATAAAGAAAGACCACGGTGGTCAGCCCCGCTCCGATCGTAGCTTCTGTCATTGCCACATCCGGTGCGGCAACCAGCAGAAAGATGATCGACGCCATCAAACTGATTACGCCGGAAGCGATTACGGCATTAATGGTCTTTTTGGTTAGCACGGCATAGATTGCCGCGATTATGCTGATGAGGATCAATAAAACCAGAATCAATATCTCAGTCATTGATTTCCTCCTCGATTTTATCTTCCCGGAGGTTATCCCGAATACTGCGCTCTGTCAGCTTGATCCCCGCAAAATGCGCAGCTCTGGCCAGGGCGTGAGTACTGATAGGATTTGTAAACAGGATAAAGAGTACCAATATTATCAGCTTTGGTAACCACTGCGGATGAGCAAAACCGATCCCAATGATAGTCAGAATCGAGCCGATCGTTGTGGCTTTGGTACCAGCTTGCATCCGATTGTAAACATCCGGTAATCGCAGGATACCCAAAGCTCCCAAAAAGAGGAACAAGGAGCCTACGAGGGAGATTAAAGAACCGATCAATGCCATTATAAACCTCCTTCCAGATAACGCGCCACGGCGATCACACCCAGAAAACTGAGCAACGCATAAACCAGAGCAACATCGATGTAGATGATGCGGCCGGCATACATGGCTATAAAGATGATCAAAGCTATACTGCATATGGTCATGGTATCCAATGCCAAAACGCGATCGACGCTACTGGGACCCATCAAAAAACGCACAAAAGCGATAGCCAGCGCCAGCATCGCTATGTAATAGGCCATATTATATATTATCAGGCTCAGGCTATCCAAACATCACCTCCAAATGCCGCTCAAAAATAGTTACAATCGCCGCCGTAGCAGCATCAATATCCTCGGACTTGATATCGATCCAATGAATATAGAAAAACTCGCCATTGGTCTCGACTGTCATGGTTCCGGGAGTCATGGTGATGGCATTGGCCAAGGCAATACGCCCCACATCGCTTTGCAGACGGGTGCGAACTTTGACGATCCCCGGGTTGATCGGTAAGCTGGGAGAGATCACTCTTCCCGCCACGTCAATAGCTCCTTTGACCAGTTCCACCGAAAATACAATAATAAACATGATTGTTGCAAACAAGGCTTTGGGGCTGAGCCGTATGGAACCCAGCAGCGCAAACCTCGGCGCAAAAACCAGACTGATGATAAACGCAGTAATAGCTCCGACAATCATTTCGTCCGGCTGAGTACCACCAACAATCATCCAAAGTCCGATCAGGATTATATAGCTCAACACAAAGGCTTTGACTCTTCGCATCTATCCTCCCAGTACATATAGTACCGATAATTTAATCCATCCAGCTCAAAAAAGCAAATGACCGGTTTTACCTGGCGCATATTCCTTTGTGTATCAATCTTTGACCTGTGCAGATATTTAACTTTCAAATCATATATGTGGACATATTATGCGTAGATGCCAAAATGTCAAGGCCAAAGTTGCGAGCACGCTTCGGAAGGTGCTTTATCCGTACATATGCAGCTACGAAGATCTGCGATCCGGCAGATACACAAGTCTGCCCCCTACAATATTCAATCCGTGTTAATCAGATACATCCGTAAAATCCGTGTTGCCATTTTTTCCCTCACCCCAACCCTCTCCCATAAAGGGCGAGGGAGTAAAAAGGCAGATCTGCAATCCAGCGGCATCCCCGTAACGGCACACGCCTCGTGTGCCACAGTCGAGGCGACTGTGATTACGAACTCGATTAACATCGGCAATCAAGAAAGACTTGACTTTATCGGGGGGATTTTTGCAGTCAGAACTATTCAACCTCTGTGGCAGATACGCCGTGAAAAGTGGCTACTTGCAACAGAACCACTTTGATGATAATTGGAGTAGAGATGAGTAGATTAGATTCTTTTTGCGGACTGTATTGCGGAGCCTGTTTGTGTAACATCCTCAAGGACGAGGGCACGCTTGAAGAGGTAGCAAAGGCTATGCATAAACCAGTGGAGCACCTAACCTGTACGGATTGTAAGACCGCATTGCATCAGGACTGCAGCTTTGTATTATGTTGCACGGCACGTGGTATTGAGAGCTGTGCCGCCTGTCCGGATCTGCCCTGTGCGGAAATCATCAAATTTGCCGGAGACGGGATTCGGCATCATGCCCTGATCTTGAACAATCTCAAACGGATCAGGGAAATTGGATCGGACAATTGGCTCATGGAGCAAAAACAGCAGTACACCTGTCCAAATTGCAATGCCAGACTGCGTTGGCTGGAAACCGTGTGCGAGAAGTGCGGAAGTACCATAGTACCGGACTGACAAGGGTTCGCTACCACGTCCTGCAGAAATGGCAAGTAGCCCATTCGCTGTAACTACAGTCGCCCTCCACTGTGTATGCATACGAGGCGTGTGCAATTACCTGCACTGCTACCCCATCCCAACATCACGAAGTGTCCTAAGATAAATGCGGGTGATGTAGTATTAGCGAGGGTGCGGAGCGCAGCGGAACCTATATAATTCGCAAACCTTTAAACCTCGGAGAGGTGCAGATTGTTGACAAACTTCAGACATTGCAGAACCCGTTTTAACGGGTAACGGATTGCAGGCGTGGGATTTATCCCACGTATCGAGGCAACCAACAAACAACCTCAAGCCGGTTTTAACCGGTTCCGGACTTTGAAGGGGATTTCAATCCTGTTATCTACCTAAACTGGCGTCCCGATGGGACTCGCATCTGCCTTCAATCTTTGTTATCTACCTAAACTGGCGTCCCGATGGGACTCAGACTGTTGACAAAGTCCCGGGGATTGCACCTAAGTCCGCAGGACGATATTGTATAACACGGTACGCAAGTGCCGTGATCAGGATCCCCAGTTCAGATCTGA
>PHBQ01000114.1 GCA_002841975.1 Candidatus Cloacimonetes bacterium HGW-Cloacimonetes-1 | reverse complement strand
TCTCCCGGCGCTGGAACTCCCAGTACTGTGCAAGTATGGTTACATGAAACCTCAAACATTGTAAAATATGTTTATGGGGCAATGTACAATAACTCAACTGCTACTATGACCCGTGGAGTTTATATTTCCACTTCTAACATTGTTGGCAGTGTCGGCAATGTTACCACCATTATAACTACCCCGTCTTGGACTTCGAATGCTACTTCAGTTACAAATACAACTTTCCCTGCAAGTAGCGCGATGACAAATCTCGATAGTCCTACAGTCGGAGCCCGTCGGGTATTTACCTTTGCACCTCCCGTAGCCGGTACTGTCCCCAATCCCGCCCTCATCGTATCACCTGCCAATGCCGCAACCGGCGTTCTCAGGACTGCTACCCTAAACTGGTCTTCCGGTGGTGGCTTACCTTCAGGTTACAAACTATATTTGGGTACAGACAATCCTCCTACCAATATCGTAAATGGAACTGATCTGGGTAATGTAACTACTTACGACCCAGCAGATTTCACATATTCTACGGTTTACTATTGGAAAGTCGTTGCCTACAATGCCATTGGCGATGCCACAGGTAGTTCTGTATGGTCGTTTACGGCTGAACCCAATCCTACCATTACATCATTCCCCTACGCTGTGGATTTTGGTACCACCGGTGCCGCTTTCCCTCCCACCAACTGGGGAAAATATAGTGGCGTTCTGGCTACACCTACAGTTCTTGGTGCTGCCGGCACGGGATCATGGGTCCAGGACGATTGGAAAAACACAGTCACCACTCCTCCCAACTATGCTGCCAGAATCAATCTCTACAGCAATTGGAACGGTTGGCTGATCACTCCTCCGATCGCTGTTCCAACTGATAACTATCAGGTCGTGTTTGATCTTGCTTTGATGGCTTATGGCACCAGCACAGCTCCTGCAACTACTGGAACCGATGATATCTTTGCCGTATTGGTTGGTGATGGTACCACTTGGACTCCTGCCAACGTCGTACGTCAATGGGATAATGCCGGATCCAGTTATGTATTAAACAGTATCCCACCTGCTGGCACCAGTGTAATACTTCCACTTGGTACTGCCGGTACAAAATATATTGCCTTCTATGGTATATCGACTGTTTCGAATGCTGACAATGATCTAATGATCGACAATATATTGGTACGCGTGGCTCCTTCCACTCCGATTTTAACCCTTAGTCCCACCACTTGGGATTTTGGCACCAAGATCATCAATACTACAGCTACCAAACAGTTCACTATTACCAATACTGGTGTGGGATCTCTTGATTTATCATCTATTACAATCAGTGGATCCTATTACACTCTTACTGCAAATGGTGCTCCTGCATCGCTTACAACGGGACAATCTGCTACTTTCACGGTACAGTATGCACCTGCGGCTGGCGGAACTCATAATGGAACTGTTACTATTAATAGCAATATTGCCCCTGTCGCAGTATCCCTATCTGCTGTATGTATAGATCCTACTATAGTGACCTATCCGCATCTCCAGAATTTTGATACTGTTACCATTCCCGCTCTTCCTATAGGATGGAGTACAGTAATAAATTCTACTTCTACCTATGTGACTGTCACAACTGTCACAAGCACACCTGTTTCTACACCGAATAACGTCCAATTTTACAATTCCGCTGACGGTGCTCCAACAGCTTTGGTGCTTGCCTCTCCACCCCAAGGCTCTGCAATTAATACTCTGCGCACCAAATTCTATGCCCGGGCTTCTACTTCTGGCGTTACTCTCAAAGTTGGTACTTTGAATAACACCAGTTCTTCAGCCACCTTCTCAGTGATGCAGACTATTACTCTTACTACCACCAACACCTTGTATTATGTTGATTTTGCCGCTTATGCCGGAACCAACACTTACATTGGCTTTGGTTATGGTACAGGTACCACTTATTCATATATTTATATGGATGACATCACCTTTGAACACCCTGCAGCGATCGTGCCAAACACTGCTACTTATGTAACTCCGTTGAATGGTTCAGTCACTCTGCTTAATCCGATGCTCATTTGGACTGCTCCCACCACCGGTGAACCTCATACCGGCTTCAAAGTGTATCTTAATGACAATGGTACCTTTGGCCCCACCGATGTGGTTTACACCGGTCTCAACACTACTTATCAAGTAACAGACAATGCCTATGGCCGCAGCTATTACTGGAAAGTGGTTCCCTTCAATGCTACCGGCGATGCAACCGGTGTGGCAACTTGGAATTACACTACTCCGACTGCAACTCAGTTAGTAGAAAGCTTCGAGCCCACCACCTTCCCTCCTGCCGGCTGGGCAAATCCCGGAACCTGGTCCAGAAGCACATCCTATCCCCAAAATGGTGTTGCTACTGCCTACAAATATGGATCCGCAACCACTCAGTACATTCTCTCCGGACCCAAATGCACGATCGCAGCGAATAGTTATATCAAGTTCTGGTCAGCTGCTTCGTCAACAACCGGAACCTTACAGCTTGTATATTCTCCGGATAGAGTAACCTGGACTCAAGTTGGTACAGATATTACCCATCCCACTACTTATACAATGGCTAATTCAATTGTTGATCTCAGCAGCTTAGCCGGTAATAACTACTATCTTGGTTTCCGCACAGGTCTGGTCGCTGCCAGTTATTACATAGATACCGTAATTGGTCCGGAAATCACTCCTGAAGCTCCCGCACCTGTAACTCAAACAGCTCCTGCCGACCTGGCAATCGATCAGATTATACGCCCAACTCTGACCTGGACTCCTGCCAGCATCGGTGGTGTACCCACTGGTTTCAAAGTGTATTGTGGACCGAACAACCCACCTACTACTTTGATTACCACTGTGACAACATCACCCTATACCTTTACTGCAAACTTAAGCTACAGCACTACCTACAACTGGATGATCGTTCCTACCAATGGTAACGGTGATGCAGTAGGAAACACAGTCCGTAGCTTTACTACAATAGCAGATCCTACCATCTATGGCTTCCCCTATACTCAGAGCTTTGATGCCACCTTCCCGCCAGCGGGTTGGACAAATCTGGCTACAGTGGGGACATACTTATGGACTCAGACTGCTACTGGCTCCAATCCTACTTGCGCACCCAATAGTGGTGCCAAAATGATAACCTACAATGCTTACAGTTCCAGCGCCGGAAACAAAGCCATTATTGTGACTCCTCCGCTGAGCCTGGGTGCAGCCGCTTATCGCATGAAATTCTACATGTACAGAGACCCGGCTTATGCAGGTTATGATGAAAAAGTCAATGTCTATTACAATACTACAAACAACCTCACAGGTGCTACACTGCTTGGAACAGTTTACCGTGACAATGCAATGACTCCTGTCGAAGCAGCCGCTGGCTGGTATCCTTATGCCTTCAATTTACCTGCCGGTGCTTCCAGCGCTACTGGCTACGTAGTACTTGAAGCCGTTAGTGCCTATGGTAACAACATGTTCGTCGATGACGTAACAGTAGAAATTGTTCCTACTGGTGCACCTAATCACGTGACTTTGGTTTCTCCTATCGATGCAGCTACAGGCGTCAATCCCCTTACTACGACTCTAACCTGGACTCCTGCACCTACCGGTAGTACTGCCACCTTATTCGGAGTGTATGTCTCAACCAGTGAAGCAACTCTGTTTGAAGGCATGTATTTCGAAACTCCTACCCCTTCCCTCAACCTCGCGGCACAGGAAGGAGTAAACCTCGGTTGGAACAATACGTACTTCTGGGCAGTCTTGCCAATCAATGCTGCTCTTGAAACTCCGGACATCGAAGACCCCGAATTCCGTATATGGAGATTCACTACCCATACAGATCCTACCATCGTGACCTTCCCTTATACCGAGAACTTCGATGGTGTATCTACTCCCAACCTTCCGGATTACTGGAGCAAGGTCATTTCTTCGACCTCTACTCCTACTCTCAGCACATCAACCACCGGAGCGTTTTCCGCGCCGAACAATATCTATATGTACAATAATGCGGATGCAAACCCTGCAGCCCTGCGTTTGATCACTCCTCCTATCGGAGTAAATCTCAATACCGTCAAAACCAAATTCTATGCCCGTGCCGGTACTGCCGGTAATACCCTGATCGTGGGAACCGTGAACAACAATACCGCAACCGGTACCTTCACTCCCTTCCAAACGATCACCCTCACTACTACGAATGCCCAATACATAGTATCATTTGAGACCTATGTCGGTACAGACAGCTACATCGCTTTCAAGCATGGTGGCGGCGGTACCTATCGTAGCGTTTATATGGATAACTTCGAGCTGCTTCCGCTGCTCGCTCACGATCTCAGTATCGCGACTCTCACCGGTCCGCTGATGGCAGTTGCCGGAACTCAGTACAGCTATAATGCTACTGTCACCAATACCGGCCTCCTGTCTGAAAACGCTTATACCGTGAAGCTCAAAAAAGCCGTGACCAATCAAGAATTGGCAAGCCTCACAGTATCTGCAGCGATTGCTCCTACAGCTTCTGTAGTCCATACCATCAATTGGACTCCTGCTGCTGCCGGAAACTACAGCGTCTATGCTGAAGTCGTCCTCGCCGGGGATATGCTTGCCGGCAATAACACTACCGCTCCTAAAACTGTTTCGGTATATTCAGCAAACACCTTCATGCCGACAGTTGGAAACGTCGCTACTACTACCACATCAAACACCGGATTCATCAATGTTTACTGGAAAAACAGTATCAGTGATGCCATCTACACAGGTGCAGAATTGATGATGAGCGGTGGAACTATCCAAGCGATAGTCTATCAGAACAACTTCACAGAAACCGTGAATAAACCGATCAAACTGTGGATGCAAAACACAGCATTGAACACCCTGGCCGGTGGTTGGCTGAATAATGCTACATATACCTTGGTATATGATGGCACAGTCACCTTCCCGATTGGCATCAATGCCGTAGTAATCCCGCTGCAAACTCCCTTTGTTTATACCGGCGGAAACCTTGCAGTACGTGCTTACAGTGTCTGGGAAGATTTCTACTCAGCCACTACCAACCACTTCTATTACACGGAATCTACTCAACTTCCCAATCGCTTCCGTGATTACCATGTTGATGGTACTGCAGCAGTAGATCCTACTACCTTTGTAGGAGCACTTCCATTTGCAGGAACTCTCAGCAGTAATATGCCCAATACCATGTTTATCGTGGATCCTGCTACTCCGATCACGACTGTGGCTGCTCCGGCAAATATGACGATCGTATCAGCAGGCGCAAACGTGACTGTCACTTGGAACGCAGTTCCCGGTGCCTATGCCTATAACGTCTATGCTGCGAATACTCCTGATGGAGTTTTTGCACCTGTAACTACAGTATATACAAATTCATATACTACCACCGGTGCTGCCATGAAATTCTATATGGTAAAATCCGCTACCTATCGTGGTGCCACTGCCGGTAATGGACTCATGCTCAATCCTGCCAGGACTCTTGGCATCGATAACAGCAAGTTCATCGCCGTACCCAGTGTACGCCAGACCCTAAACAAAGACTAATAACTCAAGAAA